>DMZB01000123.1 GCA_003482405.1 Lactobacillus sp.
TAACGTAAAGCAACCCTATTCCTCGAACATTCGGGAATAGGGTTGCTTTACGTTAAGACATATTATTAGAGATTTATGACGCATATTGGCTACACCGCGCATCATGAATCATGTTTATTAAACTGCCATAAGTAAGTAATGACGTTTTATCCTGTTTAAAATGACATCTATCGTGTCGTTAAATACGTGTAGGATTGATCATCGTTTTTTTGAAATGTAAATTCATGATCCTGGTGATCGTTAGCACGCCACTTTGAAACCTCGTAATGTGTGGTGTCAGACATTTGTAGCCGATTAACAACGGCCTCCACCAAATACTGATCATCATCATAGGTACCGCGGAGAATTTGTTTCAATTCAAGAATAAATTTGTCTTCGTTTGTAATCACGTACATCTGCTCCTTTAACATGTGGCCGACCGTGCGTTAGCGTTGATCAACAACTTTTTAGTTCATTGAAAATAGAATACAGATTTGTTTGCCAAAAGTCCATTAAAATATTTTCATATCAGTGTACTTAGTTGGTAAATTATTAAAATCATACATCGTTAGACCGTCTTTAATCTTATCACCGGTATACATTGCTGTTAGAGACCGCACAAGCATCAAATTTAGTTCATTCTCCGGATGGAATTGAACCATGATAACGGGAATGTTCCACGCCCATGCTGCCCCTATTTCAAAAATAGTACCGGCATCGGGTTCAAGGTTTTGTTCTTCATACTTATAGTCGAGAATTGCAACAACCACATCAGCCCGTTTGACTTGACGCATATCACTCGCAAAAACCGAATCTTGCCATTCAAACGAGCCAAACTTTAGGCTTTCTTCTTGATGCTCCTGCGGAATAAAAATGCCCTTTGGATCAATGGTCTCGTTTTGGCGTAAAGCGTTAACAACGATATCAATTCGTTTACGCTGTTCATCACTGAAAAACGGACTAGCAAGATACACACGATTTTTATACATGATGTTTCATCCTTTCTGGCTAAACAGTATTAAGATATTATACAAGATTTCGGACTTCCGACAAGCCTTAATGAGAATTTACTAATGGCAAAAATGAAACCGTCATCATTATTTTGTTAACAAGGGTTTAACTCTGTTTTGACAATGCTATACTTTAGTTGTTAATCGTCTTAACAATTAACTGTCCAAACCTGACGACACTAAAAGCTGACTAATCGTGTGGAGGGATTTTCATGGATAAAGATGAAGTTATGGACAAGGTTAAAGATCTTGTGAGCGGCGGTAACGTTGACGACGCAAAGTCATTTATTGAAGATCACAAGGACGACCTTGGCGACTACTACGACAAAGCCAAAGACTTAATTGGTGGCGGCGCTTCCGGCGTTATGGACAAGCTTGGTGGCTTGTTCGGCGGTAACGACGATAACTAGAATAATAATTAATTGAGTAAAGAAACAAGAGAGTGAAACATAATGCGGTTTGGCTTTCTCAGGTAAAGCAAATACGTCGTTTATGGGTGGATTTTCCCATGAACGGCGTATTTGTGTAAACGAGCAACAGCCGGTGTTATGTCTCGCGTTTGTGGCAATTTTGCATCCGCATGAACTTTTCAGTTGAAAAAAATTACTTGCTGAAAATACTTGCTAACATTTCGCTAAAGTTGAAGTCGAACAGTGCTGTCTCAGTCGGTTTTTGACTTCATTTCAAACATAGCCCAACGGATAATTATTTTTTATCCGCATCCAGTAGCATAACGCCCTCGGGTGGATTCTGATCAATAGCGCCAACAATTTTGTGTGGCATATACAATTCTTCCAAGTAATCGATATCTGTATCCGTCAAATGCACGTCAACTGCCCCGGCTGCATCTTGTAAATACTTTCCTTTAGTTGCACCGATAATTGGTGAGGCAACCCCTTTCGCCCATAGCCAAGCGATTGCAATTTGTGCCATTGAAACATTGTACTTCTTTGCCAATTCACTAACACGTTGAGAGATTTTCGAATCAGATTCCTTTGTGTGATCGTATTTGCCGCGTGCAACCAAGTCGGTTTGACTGCGCAATGTATCTGCATTCCACGTTGGGCGCGCCAAACGGCCGGCCGCTAACGCACTGTACGGCATTAATGACACATTCATTTGTTTGCAAATGGGAATCAGTTCCCGCTCGTCTTCACGATAAAGTAAGTTGTAATGGTTTTCCATGGCAGAAAAAGGTGTCCAGCCATTATCTCTTGCAGTCAATTGCATATTGTAGAACTGATAACCATACATTGCCGACGCACCAAGAGCCCGAACCTTGCCCGCCTTGACGAGGTCATTTAAAGCGGACATTGTTTCCTCGATTGGCGTTTGATAATCGAAGCGATGAATAATGTATAAATCAAGGTAATCCGTTCCTAGCCGTTTCAAAGTCCCATCAATTTCACGATTGATTGCGGCTTTGGATAACCGTCCAGGATTAAAGTAAACTTTTGACGCAATCACGACCTTATCACGCGAAACGTGTTGCTTTAGTGACTGGCCAAGATATTCTTCGCTAGTTCCCGCTGAATAACCATTAGCGGTATCAAAGAAGTTAATGCCAAGGTCAAGGGCCTCTGCGATGACTCGGTCACTTTGCGATGGATCTAGAGTCCAGTCATGCATTGTTCCTGCCTTACCAAAACTCATTGCACCAACACAAAGGCGTGATACTTTAATTCCTGACTTACCAATTTCTGTATATTGCATGGAACCCTCCTTAAATCACTACTAACTCAGTTAACTCTGACTGTTCTTAATCTGTTCATTTGTTGATGATGTCGAAACTCGAATGAACTGGTACAGAGTGATAAAATTTGTAATGTTAAAGCATAACAATCACTTGTCACTGCGAGTATAGTTCTAATTGGGTTGAGCATAAAGTGATTGTTGCACGCTAAATTATCTGAGGGGTCTTTCCACATGCAAATTCCGACAACCAAACGCGTTTCCATGATTGAGTTATTTTACGATCTCGTCTTTGCCTATATGATCGCCCAGGCTACTGATCTGATTCATCACCTAAAAAATGGTGTCGTAAATTCGACAACGTTAATCATTTTTGTCTTTGTGGTGATTGTTTTTATCAACTCGTGGATGGTCCAATCTGTCTTTACCAACCGTTATGGGTCGTCTTCATGGACCGACATTATCTTTGCGTTTATCGACATGATGATTGTGCTGTACATGTCAAACGTCTTTTCAGATACTTTAAACGCAAATTTAAAACCGTTTTTCATCGCTGCCGGCTGTCTGTCCTTAACGCTCCTATTGCAATACCTCATTCAATTTTGGCGAACCAACAATCACATTGACCGCCAAATTTCAAAATCGTTTGCCATCATCCTTCTGATTCGGACAGTGTCGCTATTAGCTGCAGGTTACTTGCCACAACGTGTTGGCATCCCCCTTGCGATTATCGGCGTGCTTGTCAGCTGGATTGCGCCTAGTTTTACCGGTAAATATACAAAACATCATCCAATCATTTTTTCTCATCTGTTAGAGCGGTTAACCCTTCTAACCATCATTACGTTTGGAGAAACGATTGTAGGTATCGCAGGCTTCTTTACCAAAAGCAGTTTTAGATTAACTTCAATTTTGATTTTCCTCATTGTGGCAAGCTTATTTTTTAGTTATATCGTGGAGTTTGACCATTTAATCGACGATAAAAGAACTGGTGAAACTGGAAATCTACTGATTTATTTGCACTATCCCATCATTTTTGGGCTCAGTCTGGTCACAGTAGCGCTCAGATTTATCGAAGAAACGGATGCCAATCAGACCTTCGCCATCACGTTCCTATATTGTGGCATTTCGTTGATGTACATCGGTCTTTTTCTGGCTAATCATTACAATCAGAAAAAAAATCGTATCGGTCACCTTATTCCGACGGCGTTTACGCTCTTAACCATGCTTGGTTTTGCTGTCTCACTTATATTCCAATCGTTTGATGTTACCGCAACAATAACGGCCACGGTTACGATGATTAACAGTGCCCTGCTCATCCGTCATTCGGCTACGTATGCATAAAATAGGGCATAGGACCTATTCAAAAATCTCATGTTTAGAGAAAGTAGCGCCATTCCTTCGCAAGTTGTTGCGGGAATGACGCTACCTTTATTAAGACCTCTATCAATTGCGATAACTTGAAATCCGCTAATGACGGCGCTTCAGGCTATTCGTACTCAATTGTCGAAGGCGGCTTGCCCGTGATGTCATACAGGACACGGTTCACTCCTGGCACCTCATTGACGATTTTAGCTGAAACTTCACCCAAAATGGCCCACGGCACTTCCGCAAATTCTGCGGTCATGCCATCAATGCTAGTAACGGCACGAATAATAATCGCTTCATCATAAGTGCGCCCGTCGCCCATCACACCGACACTATGAATACCAGGCAAGGCCGTGAAATACTGCCATACTGTTTTATCCAAACCCGCTTTCGCAAATTCATCACGTAAAATGGCATCGGATTCGCGCACCAGTGTCAATTTTTCAGGTGTCACTTCACCTAATGTCCGAATTGCTAAACCGGGGCCTGGAAATGGTTGGCGCCAAACAAGTTCGTGCGGCATACCAAGTTGTTCACCCAGTTCACGGACTTCATCCTTGAACAATTTGTTTAATGGTTCAATCAGCTTAAACTGAAGATCCTCAGGCAGCCCGCCAACATTATGGTGCGACTTAATTGTCTGTGCGGTATCCGTCCCAGATTCGATCACATCCGTATACAATGTGCCCTGTGCAAGGAACTCCACGCCATCCAGTTTACGTGCTTCTTCGCTGAAGACGTCGATAAATTCCTTACCGATGATTTTCCGTTTGCGCTCTGGATTTGAAACACCCTTCAGCGCACCAAGAAAACGGTCACTTGCGTTAACGGCTACAATGTTGACGCCAAACTTACCATTGAGGCTGTCAAGTACCTGTTGTGCTTCATTCTTACGTAACAGGCCATGATCAACAAATACTGCAGTCAGTTGGTCACCAATTGCTTTATGCAACAGGACGGCCACCACACTGGAATCAACGCCACCCGAAAGACCTAGCAATACTTTTTTATCGCCAACGGTTTCACGAATATTTGCAATTTGCATATCAATGAAATCACTCATCGTCCAGTTGGAATTTGCACCCGCAACGTCAAACACAAAGTGCCGTAAAACATCATTGCCATTTTCCGTTAAACGAACTTCAGGGTGAAATTGCAATCCGTAAAATCCACGCTTCACATCCTGCATTGCCGCGATTGGGCAATTCGTGCCAGTTCCGATCTGTTCAAAACCATCGGGAACAGTTTTAACGTAGTCCCCGTGACTCATCAAAACCTTTTGATCTACAGACATACCTTCAAATAGCGGTGAATGCGATTGCGTAATGTGCATCTCAGATTGCCCATAATCGCCGTTATCCTCAGCCGGAGCAACCACACCGCCGGTTAGATCCTTTGCCATTAACTGCATTCCATAACAGATGCCTAAGATTGGCAAGCCCATTTCATAAATAGCTGGATCAACTGTCAACGCGTCTTCTCCGTAAACACTATTCGGTCCGCCGGAAAAAATAACCGCTTTAGGATGCATTGCCGCTAATTCAGTGGCTGAAATTGTATGTGGTTTTAATTCTGAATACACACCGAATTCACGAATTCGCCGCGTAATCAATTGGTTGTACTGACTACCAAAATCAAGCACGATCACCCGATCAAATTTAGTTTGGTCCACTGTTTGCATGTTCTTCTCCATTTTAAGTATGTTAAAAAAATCGAAAAATAAATTAATTACGTTTGTAATTAGGAGCGACTTTCGTGATTTGGATATCGTGGGGATGTGATTCAATCAAGCCTGCATTGGTAATTTGAACAAACTGAGCCTTTTCAATTAGGTCATCAACAGTATGCGCACCCGTGTAGCCCATGCCGGAGCGTAAACCGCCAATCATTTGAAACAGTACATCTGCCACGGCTCCTTTATAAGCTGTGCGGCCTTCAATGCCTTCGGGAACCAGCTTCTTTTCTTCCTTGACACCGCTCTGGAAGTAACGGTCTGAAGAGCCATGTTCCATTGCGGCTAAAGAGCCCATGCCCCGGTACGTCTTATACTGCTTGCCATCTTCTGCGGTAAAGACTTCACCGGGCGCTTCATCCGTTCCTGCCAGCATGCTACCAAGCATCACGGCATTACCACCCGCAGCTAAGGCCTTCACAATGTCGCCAGAGTATTTGATACCGCCGTCTGCAATGATCTGCTTACCATATTCGGCAGCAACCTGCGCAGCGTCAAAAATTGCTGTAATTTGAGGCACGCCAACACCTGCAACAACCCGCGTCGTACAAATCGATCCAGGTCCGATGCCGACTTTAACCACGTCGACGCCGGCTTCAAACAGTGCTCGTGTACCTGCTGCAGTGGCGACGTTGCCGGCAATTAATGTCTGATCAGGATACTGCTCACGAATTTGTGCAATCTTATCCAATACACCCTTTGAATGACCATGGGCAGTGTCGATAATAATCGCATCCGCACCGGCGTTAAACAGTGCTTCTGCGCGATCAAATGTATCTGCTGTAACACCAACTGCTGCAGCGACTAGCAAACGCCCTTGAGCATCAACTGCCGCTTCAGGTGTCTTTTCGAGGTCAACGTTAACCGTCTTTACCTTTGTTACTTCAGTCGCCTGCTCATCACGACTCATATTTTTGTGGATGACACCCAGACCACCTTGTTGCGCCATTACCGTTGCAAGCCGTGCTTCTGTCACCGTATCCATGCTGGCACTCAAAATTGGGATATTCAGTTTCAAGTTTTTTCCGAGTTGTGTGTGTAGTTCAACCTGGTTTGGTAAAACATCGCTTGCTGCCGGAATCAATAACACATCATCAAACGTTAATCCCTGCTTCGTAAACTTCTCGTTCCAGTTGGTCATGGTGAACAATTCCTCCTAATGAAATAAATTGTTATTAATTTAGCAGGTTCGGCCGCCCCACGTCAACAGCCATACACGAACGATACATTATATTTTACTGTGAATCGTTTATCGGCGTTTGGAAAGCTGATAAACATCAGTTTCAGTCTACAAAAAAAGCATTCATCCACAAACGGACAAATGCTTAAAGTCAGATTTACTTAAGTGCCTTAGCAGCTTCTTTAGCCAAAGAAGTGAACGCACGTGGGTCGTTAACAGCCAAGTCAGCTAACATCTTACGGTTCATTTCAACATTAGCTTCCTTCAAACCATGCATCAACTTACTGTAGCTCATGTCGTTTTGACGAGCAGCAGCGTTGATCCGTGCAATCCAGAGCTTACGGAAGTTACGCTTCGTGTTCTTACGGTCACGGTAAGCATACTGCCATGACTTCCAAACTTGTTGCTTAGCAACCTTAAATTCAATATGTTTCGCGCCACGGTAACCCTTGGCTAATTTGATCATCTTACGGCGACGTTGCCGTGTAACACTTCCACCTTTAACACGCATAATTGTATCCTCCAATAATTGACCAAGTTTGGTCAGATTCCAGTAATAAAACTACTTGGTCAACAACAACTTCCGGTAAGTCTTAACAGTTGTTGCGTCCATCATCTTAGTTCCACGTAGTTGGCGACGTTGTTTCTTTGTCTTACCGTGGAAACGGTGACTTGTGTAAGCGTTAGCGCCAATGAAGCCGCCCTTTGCGGATTTCTTGAACCGCTTAGCAGCGGCACGGTTTGTTTTTTGCTTTGGCATAAGAATGTCCTCCTAAATATGAATAACTACTTTTCTGGTTTTGGCGACAGTACTAAGAACATACTTCTGCCATCCATCTTGGCATGTTGTTGAACATCAGCAACCTCTTTAGTAGCGGCTGCCATCTTGTTCAACACATCGCGTCCGATTTCTTTGTGCGTAATCGCACGGCCTCTAAACCGAATTGACACACGGACTTTGTTACCCTTTGCAAGGAACTTTTCCGCGTTTTTCAACTTAGTATTAAAGTCGTTCTCGTCAATCGTAGGACTAAGCCGAATTTCCTTCATTTCGACCGTCTTTTGATTCTTACGAGCTTCGCGCTGCTTCTTTTGTTGTTCGAAGCGGTACTTTCCATAATCCATGATTCTGGCAACTGGTGGCTTCGCTTGGGGAGCGACCAGAACCAAATCCAAGTTTGCATCATCCGCAAGCTGTTGGGCTTCCCTGGTCTGCTTAACCCCAAGTTGGTCACCATTATCGGCAATCAACCGAACCTCGCGGGCGCGGATTGCGTTATTTACCAAAGTATCTTGAGCTATGGTATTCACCTCCATAAAATTGTAACAAATCAACAATGGCGAGATATAAACAGAAAAATAGCGGATGGCAATCGCCACCCGCTGTCCGTACTGAAACAGTACGGTTCAACTCATCTTTAGCCCGGCAACAAATGTTACCAAGGCGAGAAGCGGGTGCTTCTGCTTTTCTCAACAGTTAAATAGTTTACAGGACCTACTTAGCTTTGTCAAGCTTAGTTGGCTCGACCTTTTCGCTAGCCGATTCCTGCGGCAAGACTAAGTTTAGCACAATTCCCAGAACCGTCGCAAATGCCAAGCCGGTAAACTGAAATTCGCCTAATTGCAGGTAGGCATTGCCGATTCCAATCACCATCACAGAAGAGGCAATCATTAAATTGCGCTTTTTTCCTAAATCGATATGGTTGTTGATCATTACTGAAACACCACTTGTCGCAATCGTTCCAAATAACAGAAAACTTATGCCGCCAATGACAGGCAACGGCATTGCCATGATCAACACATTCAGTTTGTTAATGAAGGCAAAGATAATCGCAAACATAGCCGCTCCCATCAGTACATAAACACTGTGCACCTTGGTAATTGCCATGACACCAATGTTTTCACCATAA
>DMZB01000264.1 GCA_003482405.1 Lactobacillus sp.
TCGTTAAAAGAACAAATTGATGATTAGCTGGGATTTGATCCAAAACTACATGATGAAAATTCTTGGTAACCGTCTCACTAAGGGCATCAATAGCCGTATTCCCCGTGACAAAAATCTGTTTAGCCGGATGGTGCTCTTTCAGCAAATTATCCCGACTGGTTGTCGTTGGCGCAAAATACAGATCACTTAATACATCTGTCAACTGGCGATTCATTTCCTCTGGGTACGGTGAATACTTATCCCAAGTCCGCAAACCAGCTTCCACGTGGCCAATAGCGACTTGATGATAAAATGCACTCACTGATGCAGCAAACGTCGTGGTGGTATCGCCATGAACTAAAATTAACCGTGGTTCTTCCTGTTCAATAATGGTGTCCAGTTGGCTAATCACGTGAACCGTGATGCCGGATAAGGTTTGACCGGCTCGCATGACGTTTAGATCGTAGTCCGGTGTAATGTGGAAAATGGTTAATACTTGATCCAACATTTCTCGGTGTTGCGCCGTGACGACCACGATCGGTAGAAAACGTTCATCCTTCTGTAATTGCTGAACCAGCGGTGCCATCTTAATAGCCTCTGGACGCGTTCCAAAAATTAACATCACTTTAATTGGCAATTGCGCCATGTCGATATCCTCCGTTTGTTTCCTCAAGTTTATTAAAATTTACCCTAACATTGCGGGCTTAAAATAAACTTCACGCTTTGCAAACGGTCTAACCGTTTTTTGCACTGTTCCATTTACGGTTGTAGGCCCTTTTCCAAAAATTTCACCGTATAATCAATCTCTTTTTGCAACGGGATTTCACTATCAGGATTAAGAATAATCTTACTGAAATAAGCAAACACAGTGGTCACCATAAAGCCAACGATGTAAGACAACGGCCAGTCCACGATAAGATGACGAGCCTGTAAGTCTTTCACCGCAGCATTGGTTTCCGTATTGATACTCTTGGCAAAAATCGTTTTGATCTGGTCACCAAATTCTCTGTTGTACAAAAGTTGGCCGACTAGAATCTTAATTTCACGGAAGTTCGTTTGAATAAATTTCAGACGATTTGCGACAATGGTCGTCAGAAAACTATGCAAATCTGGGTAAGTGACTGTCAAGGTCTTTGTCTCAAACTCGTTGGCCGCAGCTGGAAACGCCGAGCTAATCAACGGCGTTAGCACTGCCAACATTAATTCCGTTTTGTTCTTGAACCGTTTATACACTGTTCCTTCGGCCACTCCGGCACGTTCAGCAATATCTGCACTACTGGTATTGTCAAAACCACGCTCCGAAAAAAGCTCCAGACCGGCAGCCAAGATTTGCCGTTGCTTAGGCGTAATCGTGGTATTGTCCTGGAGTGCTGCGGTATAAAATTCCAAAAAATTAGTTGACTCTTCGTTCGCTGTAGCCATCTTGAATCCCTGCTTTGATTTAGTTTACTTGTATCAATATTATGTCGATTATCATATCTAAACGCAAGTTTAACGCCTGATAAATGAGTGAGTAATTCTTTTGTAAAAACACTAATTAAAGCTTTTCTTTTAAAACAACGTTGACTTTATCTAAAACGATTCTATACTGGTATTGTAAAAGTGAGTGAGTAATTCCTCATTAATTTAATTAATCAAAGGAGTTGGACACTATGAAGGGGTTCACAATTTTCAAGCAACCATTCGTTTGGCTATTTATGATTATCGCTATTTTATGTTCGGTATTTTTTTCAGCTTGTCTGTTACCAGCGTTTCATGACCTTCCGTCACAGACTGACCAGATCCCAGTCGCTATTATTAACCAGGATTCCTCAAAGGTGGGTAAAACAGTCGCTAACCAGTTGACTGGGCACTTGCCGTTTAAACACATTCACACAGGGCAAAGTTTAACGACGAGCAAACGTCTGCTCAACAATCGCCAAATTGGCCTCATTATTCGTATCCCCGCAACTTTTTCGAAAGATGTGATGGCCGGCAAAACGGCTCATATTCACTACTACATCAATAATGCAAACGGGTTAGTTCAAAATAACATGAACAAGGCGTTGATCAGCAATGCCACAAACACGATTGCAGACAGCGTGACAACCAGCAAGGCAAAGGGAATGTTTGCTAAGGTTCTTGGACCACAAATTGCGACGGCCGCACAACAGAAGTTTGCCACAAGTCCCGCGGCGGCACATTTGGCACAAAATCCTCAGGCAATGGCCGCCGCTAAACAGCAAATGGCCGCTAAAGTTAAGCAAAACACAATCGCAGTAGCGAACAAAATGAGCCGTTCACTGGCCATTGGTGTCATGCCCATAACACACACTTCAAACACCTTACCGTCGCGAACTAGTTACCAGATGGCCCCCATGACGATCCAAATGGGCACATACCTAGGTACTTTATTGATGAGTGTCCTACTAGTTGCATTGTTCATGGGCAAACGATTCACTTTCGGTAAGTGGTCAACCTTCTTGGCGACACAGTGTGCTGGCGGAATCGCAGCGCTCATTTTACCGTTTGCTAGCGTTACTACTTTGCGACTACTGATTAGTTTTTCCGGAATTGCATACTGGCAGCTGTTAGGCTTCAACATGATTAGTACGTTAACAATCTTTGAATTCACCTATGCCATCGCTATAATCTTCGCCGGCCTACCGAGTATGTTGCTACAAATTCCGCTTTTTATCCTACAAGTCGTCACCGGTGGCATCATTGTGCCCCACTTAGCTCTCAACGGTTTCTACAGCTTCATTGCAAATGCAACGCCGATGTATGCCGCTATGACGGGCACCCAAAATATCCTGTTTGGTGGTGGCCAGACAGGTGACTTAGTTATCGCACTGATTTGGTTTGCTCTCTTCTCTTTTGTCATCGCTGTTGTTGCCGCCGCAATTGGATTTAAAAGCACCACGCCATCTGGTCCGGCTAAAATCTTTGCTTAAATTCGCATCGTATTTCAATGTGTGCTCACCTTGTCACCGCTTTTACAACGGCTTCAAGTGTGAGCGCATTTATTAACAAGAAAAGCGTGTTACTTCTATAATGAAAGTGGGATTAGTGCAATTTTTCGGATAGCCGAAAAAAATAATAGGCAAGCCTATTAAAATTCGATTGACATTGTTTTAAAGGGATATATACTGATTATTAGCAAGGCGAGTGAGTAGTCTCTCACTAATTCGTCAACCTTTCAAAATTTCGTGTGGTAAACTTACCATTAACGCGGAAGGAGGTGAACGTGATAATGAGTCAGCGCATTCAATATTTTCATGCGTTTGATGAAGATGTTCTGACTACTGGCAAACCGGTTTCACCACTATCAAGTGACTACCGATGGCAGCGAACGCAGTGGTGGGAGCGCCTGTGGTCGTTGATCTTTCGCTTTAGTTGCAAGCTTTTTGCCTATCTTTATTGCCACCTCGTCTGGCACCTGAAAATTGTGAATGGCAATAAGTTGAAAGATGCCAAACAACAAGGCTACTTCCTTTACGCGAATCACACGCAGCCAGTAAACGATGTTTTTATGCCGCTCATTGTCGGTGGTGCCCGTCGTTTTCACGCAATTGTAAGTCCCGATAACTTTAATGTCCCAGTGATTGGTCATCAATTGCCATATGGTGGTGCACTACCAACAGCTGCTTCGACGAAACAAACGATTCAGCTCATCAAGGCAATTGATCGTATCATGAAAGCCAACGAGTATGTAGTTATCTACCCTGAAGCCCACGTTTGGCCTTATTACACGGGTATTCGACCGTTCCCCGAAACATCATTTAGTTTTCCCGTTAACACTGGTAAACCTGCATTTTGCATGACAACAACGTATCAGCACCGGCGCTTCGGACAACGCCCTCGACTGACCGTTTACATTGACGGACCATTTTATCCAGCCACCGACCAATCTAAAAAAGTACAGCGTCATCAATTGTGGGAACAGACCCAAGCGACTTTAAAACAGCGTAGCCAGTCGAGTACATACGAGTATGTGAAGTATGAAAAGAGATGATTCTCCGTGAATATTCTATTTTGTTGTGATCACAGCGTTGAAGACGGCGTTTTAATCGCCACATTGTCATTGCTTAAACATGTAAAAGAGCCTTTGCACATCTACGTTTTAACCATGTCAGTGACCTCCAAAAAAGGGCACATGATGCCCGTTAGCAATCAAATGATCGACTGCATTCAACACGAGTTAGTCAAAGTAGACCCGAAAAGTACTGTGGTCAAAATCGACTGTACAGCCTTGTTTAATCAAGCACCGCCACAAGCCAACATGGCTTCAAGATTTACGCCTTACTCCATGTTGCGTTTGTATGCCGACCTTATTCCACAGTTACCTGACCGAATTTTGTACCTTGATGCTGACATTGTTTGCCGTCAATCGTTTAGTCGATTTTATCACCAGGATCTTACCAACACTGAATTTGTGGGCGTTCTTGATCATTATGGGAAGTGGTTCTTTCATCATGAACTTAAGGTCTACGACTATGTTAATTCCGGCGTCTTGTTACTAAATCTGGCTTATATTCGTCACACTGGTTTATTTAAACGGGCTCGCTATCTGTGCGAAACGCGGCAAAAATTCATGCCGGATCAAGCTGCGCTCAATAAACTCAGTCACACCAAACGGATTGCGCCGGAACGGTTCAACGAGCAACACCGCATTCAACCAGATACCGTTTTTCAGCACTTTACGACCAGTTTCAAATTTTTCCCGTGGGTGCACACATTTACCGTCAAACCGTGGGAGGTTCAACGTGTTCGCAGTGAACTCGGTCTCCACGATTATGACGATGTGCTGGGTAAGTATCTTAAACTCAAACAACAAGCTTAACAGAAGGGAGCGACATTAGATGTCTTCAGCAATTATTCCTGTTTTTTACGCGATTAGCGACGATTTTGCACCCTATGCCGCTGTTTCCATTAAGTCACTGGCAATCAATGCCGATCCAAATGACCAGTATCAAATCATTATCTTACATCAAGGTTTATCGGATACGACAAAGGCCACGTTAAGCGGTTTGAGTACTGCTAACGTCACCGTGACATTCACTGAGCTTAAGCAATCGTTGTCAGCCATTCAAGATCAGCAGCAAAATTTTCTCCGTGCGGATTTCTTTACCCTGACAATTTTTTACCGCCTGTTTATCGCAGATATGTTTCCTCAGTTTGACAAAGCCATTTATATCGACAGCGACACCGTGATTCCTGGTAACCTCGCAAAGTTATACCAGATTTCACTCGGCGATAACCTCATTGGCGCTGCGCCTGATCACTCGATTGAGCACGTACCACCCATGGTTCATTACATTACTGGGGCACTGGGCATCCCCGCCACTGAGTACATTAATTCAGGCGTCCTGTTACTCAACCTCACAAAACTACGTGACGAGCACTTCAGTCACCGTTTCCTAAGTCTACTGACCAAATATCAGTTTGACTGCATCGCACCTGATCAGGATTATCTCAATACGATGTGTCATGGTCGCATTCATTATCTCGACGAAGTTTGGGACGCCATGCCAAAAGAACCTGACTATGCGCCGGTTGCTAACCCTCAGCTCGTCCATTACAACCTGTTTTATAAGCCTTGGTACTTCGACCACATTATGTACGGTGATTATTTCTGGCAGTATGCTGACCAAACACCGTACCGTGACGAACTTCACCGCCAGTTAAACACCTATACAAAAGCTCAACAAGACGCCGATCGTGCCAAGCTCACCACTTTAATGAATAAAGCTGGTCGCTTACCCGATACACCCACGACGTTTAAAAAAGTAGCTGCACAAGGTGAGGCTATCTACGGATGATTCTTGGCGACCATCGTGATCAAGTCATCGCCAATATTCAGCAAGCTGTCATTGATAAACGCTTCAACGACAAGGTGGAAGTGGGTGACCCTGTCTTATCAACTGACGCCAAAGAACAGGCGGTTGATCACTACCTCAAGCGGACTCACACCTTTCAGTTTAAGGTGACAAACTTAATTGCACGCTTCATCATGCGGGTTGTAACCTCTTGGCGTAATCGCACGACCACCATCTCTGGATGGGAAAACCTGGCCCCTTTATCACGAGGACAGGGCGCAATCATCACGACTAATCATTTCAATCCACTAGAAAACACAGTGCCGCGTTTGGTTGCCCAACATGAACATCGGCGCTTGTTCATTGTCAGTCAAGACACGAACCTGGCGATGACAGGATTTTTAGGTTATTTGATGAAAAATTTGGATATCATTCCCCTCACCAAACGACTGGAGTACTTAGGCCGTGAACTACCTGTACTGATTCAAAACGCAACCAGCGCCGGCAACTTCGTTTTGATCTACCCGGAACAAGAAATGTGGTTTAACTATCGCAAGCCACGGCCGCCAAAACGTGGCACGTACTATTACGCAGCCAAAGCAAACGTCCCAATCCTTTCCTGCTTTACAGAAATTCTCGCCGAACCTAAGCTTGCCTCCCCTGAATTCCACGAAACACGTTACCACTTACACATTTTGCCGCTCATTTATCCTGATGCTTCTCTGTCAGCTAATGAAAATGCAGACCAGATGATGAAACAAGACTATGCGCAAAAAAAGGCCGCTTACGAAGCAGCCTATCATGAACCCCTAAATTATACGTTTGAGACACAAGATATTGTCGGTTGGATTCCAACCAAGAAATAATTTTATTGCCATTATTTAGCACTTAAGACTAGAAAGACGTCATTCGAAAATTGAATAGCGTCTTTTTAGTCTGCTTATTAATTTCAATTGATCGAGGTTACTCAGAAACTTTGGCAATCCGTCCCTGTTCAATATACACGGACAAAATTGCAATATCGGCAGGATTAACACCAGAAATTCGACTTGCCTGAGCCAACGTCTCTGGTTGGATCTTTTGAAGCTTTTGTCGGCCCTCAGTGGCCAATCCCTCAATGGCATCATAATCGATGTTAGCGGGAATGGCTTTAGCTTCCATTCGCTTTAATTTAGCAATCTTTTCTTCAGATTTTTGAATGTAACCCGCATATTTTAATTCAATTTCGACTTGTTCAATAACCCGATGGTCCAGTAGTTCTGCTGGAGCATCGATGAATTGTATCAAGTCGGCATAGGTGACTTCTGGGCGTCGCAAAAAGTCAGCGGCCAACACACCATCTTTCAACGGCGCATCGTTATGAGCAGCCAACCAGTCGTTCACCTGTGCGTTTGGCTTAACCCGAACGGACTTCAATCGCTTAAGTTCAGCAGTAATGGCCGCTTTTTTACTCTCAAACTTTGCAAATTTGTCGTCATCGATTAAGCCCAGCTCATGACCCATCGCCGTTAAACGTAAATCAGCATTGTCGTGCCGGAGAATCAATCGGTATTCTGCGCGACTTGTGAGCAAACGATAAGGTTCTTTAGTTCCCTTAGTCACCAAATCGTCGATCATAACACCAATATAGGCATCAGACCGCTTCAATGTGAAATCTGCTTGACCTAATGCACGACGACCTGCGTTGATTCCAGCCATTAGACCCTGCCCAGCAGCTTCTTCATAACCTGAAGTTCCGTTCATTTGACCAGCGGTATACAGATTCTTGATCAGTTTCGTTTCCAAAGTGTTCCGCAATTGATAAGGTGAAACAACATCGTATTCAATGGCATAACCGGGGCGCATCATTTCAGCGTCTTCCAGTCCCTTGATGGAATGTAAAATCTGCTGTTGAATCTCTTCTGGCATCGAAGTGGAAAGTCCCTGAACGTACCATTCATCAGTCCGGCGTCCTTCTGGTTCTAAGAACAACTGATGACGACTCTTGTCAGCAAAACGGACAATTTTATCCTCAATTGATGGGCAATAGCGAGGACCAACACCCTCGATCACACCTGAGAACATCGGGGCACGGTCTAAGTTTTCACGAATAATTTCATGAGTATGTTCATTCGTGTAGGTTAGCCAGCAACTCAGCTGATTCTTTACAGAGATGTAATCACTGTCTGGCGTATCGAAACTAAAGTGGTTTGGCTCTTCATCGCCGGGTTGTTCCTCAGTTTCATCATAATGAATCGTCCCACCGTCAACACGTGGCGGTGTACCAGTTTTAAAACGTTCCAGATCAAATCCTAAAGCCTCAAGGTTTTCAGACAGTTCAATGGATGGTTGCGAATTATTTGGACCAGATGAGTACATCAACTCACCAATAATAATCTTGCCGCGCGATGCTGTCCCAGCCGTTAAGACGACTGACTTTGCTTCATAGTGTGCCCCCGTGGCTGTAACGACACCATGGCAAACACCATCATCCACGAGTAGTGATGTCACCACACCTTGCCGTAATGTCAGGTTGGGTTCTTTTTCCATCGTGTGCTTCATTTCTTCGTGGTAGGCATGTTTATCTGCTTGCGCACGTAATGCACGAACAGCCGGACCCTTCCCTGTATTCAGCATACGCATTTGAACATAGGTTTTATCAATGTTATGACCCATTTCACCACCAAGTGCGTCAATTTCGCGCACGACAATGCCCTTAGCCGGGCCTCCAACTGATGGATTACATGGCATGAAAGCGACCATTTCCAATGAAATCGTCATTAATAATGTTTTATTGCCCATTCGCGCCGCCGCTAAAGCAGCTTCCGAACCAGCATGGCCAGCGCCAACGACAATTACGTCGTAGGCCTTTGCCTGATATGGCTTTCCTTCTGAAATCATTTCATTTTCCTTTCGACTACGCGGTACGGTTTCTCTCGGGCTTCAGCGTACTCTGTTTCACATGAAACAAACGAACTCTCAATTACTACTTACCCAAACAAAATTGAGAGAACAACTGAGTCAGCAGTTCATCTTGGACTGAGTCCCCGGTGATTTCACCAAGCAAGTCCCATGCCCGCGTCATATCGATCTGAACAAGATCCACAGGCATCCCCGCAGCGATCCCACTCATAACATCGTCTAACGCTTGTGAGGCCTGTTTTAGTAATGCAATATGCCGAGCGTTGGTCACCATCACCGTCGTTTGACTATTTTCAATGCCGCCAAAAAACAGAGTAGCAATCTTGTCTTCCAATTGGTCCATTCCGGCATTCGTCAATACTGAAGTTGCAATGATGGCGTCATCACCAACCAGCTTCTGTAACTCTGATAGATCAACCTGCTGTGGAAGATCCGTTTTATTCAAAATAACAATTCGTTTATTACCAGCAGTGCTGTTAATCAGCTGACGATCTTCATCCGTCAAAGGTTCACTGCCATTGATGACCAATAATTCCAAATCTGCAGCTGCCAACGCCTGTTTAGAACGTTCAACACCAATTTTTTCAACTTTGTCATCTGTATCGTGAATACCAGCAGTATCCACGAGCTTCAATGGTACGCCCTTGACGTTCACGTATTCTTCAATGACGTCACGTGTGGTGCCCGCCACATCAGTGACAATCGCTTTATCTTCATGCAACAGGTGATTCAGCAAGCTCGATTTACCAACATTGGGACGGCCAACAATAGCTGTTGCCAAACCCTCTCGCAGTACTTTACCCTGCTGTGCAGTACTTAATAAATCAGTGATCCGGACCTTAACGTCTTTTGCCTTCTCTAGTAAAAGCTTTGTCGTCATCGTTTCGACATCGTCGTACTCAGGATAGTCGATGTTAACTTCGACTTGAGCCAAAACATCGAGAATATCTTGTCGCAAACTTCGAATCAGATGTGCCAAATTCCCATCCAGCTGATTCAACGCAACTTTCATCGATTTATCTGTTTTTGCACGAATTAAATCCATAACCGCTTCAGCTTGGGATAAATCAATTCGCCCGTTCAAGAAAGCCCGTTTGGTAAACTCACCGGGTTCAGCTAATCGTGCACCATGACTCAGCAAGAGCTGTAGAATTCTGTTGGTCGCGACAATGCCACCGTGACAGTTAATTTCAATCACATCTTCGCGTGTGAATGTTTTTGGTGCCAGCATCACAGACACCATGACCTCGTCAACCTCTTCATTGGTATCCGGATCAATAATGTGACCATAGTTGATCGTGTGACTGGCGACCTTGCTTAAATCACGGCCCTTAAAGACCTTTTGTGCCGTAGCCAATGCTTCTTCACCGCTCAAACGAACGATGGAAATGGCACCTTCACCAGGTGGCGTGGAAATGGCTGCAATTGTATCAAATTCAGTAATTGTTTGGGACATGTGACCGCCTTCCTCACTGATTATCTAATGGCATAAAAAAAGTGCCACCTCACGCCTAAAAAAGCACGTGGGCAAAGCACCTTGACTACTTTAACCAGTTATTTTCATATAAATGTCGCTTTAGAATGTAACCTATGGTAAGAGCACGACTCGCTTTTGTCAAGTCTTAGCGTGGTGCGACCACAACACCCCGACGCGGTTCACGCCCTTGTGAAAATGTTGCAACATGCGGATTTGTCGCCAACTGCGTGTGAATGACTTTTCGTTCATACGCCGGCATTGGATCTAATAATTCCGACTCACCGCCAGCAATGACGTCACGAGCCGTATTGTCTGCCAACCGACGTAGTGTGCTGGCACGACGTTCGCGGTAGCCGGCAACATCAAGCATTAACTCAAAATGTTGCATACCTTGACGCAACATAAAGGTGTTACCCAATACCTGCAATGCATTTAGGGTTCTACCGTGTCGGCCGATCAATAAACCTTCCTGTTCTGTCATAAACGTAATCGTAGCACCATGATGATAGGTATCTGCTTCCGCATCTGCATCAATACCCAATTGTCCCAAAACGTCCAATAGGTAGTTTGCTGCAGCCTCTAAGTTCTCGTCTAATCGGGCTTGATTGGCCTGCTGACGAGCTTGCAGTTCTGCCGGTGTCAGCAACGCATGCGCATCAGAAACTTTCGTCGCATCATCGGTCTTACTTACGTGACTCTGGGACACATCTGGCGCGGTCGCCTGCTGAGAACTCTTCGCATGGGGATGTTCCCCCTCACGATGGCGAACATCAGCGGTAACATCCACGTTTCGCTCAATGTCCTCATCACGTTTGGCAGCAACCCGTTGGCTACTTGGATGATCGATTGCCGGACTCGTTTTGGCATTTTTGACAGTTTGTCCCTGGAGTGTACGTGAACTTGTTTTATCACTAGTCAGATTACCGGCAGTCACCTTAGCTGAACTCGGCTTTTTACTAACAGACATTGGTTTAATAGAAATATCCACCACAGCTGCTTGCTTTAGACGACCAAACCAACCGTGGACAGGTTCGGAAATAATATTTATATCCACCTTGTCCCGATCAATTTGAATTTTCTTAAGGCCATTTTGAATGGCTTCATCCACAGTTTTGCCTTGATATTGAGTCACAATCATTTCCTCCAAACGAATCACGTAACTTCATTTTAGCATGGTTCACCCAACTTGTTATCAGACAGATGGTAGCGTAAGGATTAATTAGTGATTTCCGAAAACTATTTCCCGGGTAATAAGTCCGCAATCATTTCGATTAATTGCTCAGACAGTTTCGTTTTTGTCATTTGCGGTAGTTGCACCGGTTCAACATTAGGTCGAATGACAGTTACTTGATTTTGATCCGCATTAAAGCCAATGTCCTTGCGGCTCACGTCATTAGCAATCAACATATCCAATTTTTTATCAATCAGTTTGTGCTGAGCATTCGTCAACAAATGCTCTGTTTCCGCTGCAAAGCCCACCATTATCTGATCCGTTTTATCCACAGATAACGTCTTCAAAATGTCTGGGTTTTTGGTCAACTGTAGTGTCATTAGATCATTGTCAGCTGTTTTTTTAATTTTTTGCTCTGCTACACTAACTGGCTTAAAGTCAGCGACAGCTGCCGCCATAATAACTGCATCCTGTTGAGCAAAATATGTTTTCATCGTGTCGAGCATTTCTTGTGCCCCGGAGACAGTGATCACATGGACACTGTCTGGCGCTGACAGGGAAATGATGCTACTGATCAACGTAACATTGGCCCCTTCGTTTGCTGCGGCTCGTGCGAGCGCATAGCCCATTTTACCCGAAGAATCATTACTGATATAACGAACTGGATCGATGCGCTCCCGTGTACCGCCAGCCGTCACCATAACATTACGGCCACGCAAACGGCCTGTTTGTTTGGCCCAAACGTGTTGCACAAAATCCACGATGGCAGACGGTTCTGGCAGTCTACCCCGGCCGCTATATCCTTCTGCTAGAAGGCCTGTGTCTGGTTGCATGACCACCACCCCATCAGCTGTTAAGGTCGCGATGTTGCGTGTCGTCGCTGGCGCATCCCACATATGTTCGTTCATTGCTGGAACCACCACCTTGAGACCGGTAGTTGCCAATAATGTCGTCGACACTGCATCATCTGCCAACCCTGTCGCCATTTTCGCGATCACATTTGCCGTCGCCGGGACAATAACAGCAAGATCACTCCAGTCGGCCAGTGCAATGTGCGGGACAAATTGATCATTGTCGCCAGCAAAAAGGTCAGTCAGTACCGGTTGCTTTGTCAGTGCGCCAAACGTCAGCGGCGTCACAAACTTAGTGGCATCCTGCGTCATTGCAACACGAACGACCGCTCCTTGCCTAATAAAACCACGAACAACTTCGGCAGCCTTATACACGGCAATGCCACCGGTCACATAAACTGCGATGTGTTTATTCTCGAGTCCCATGATGTGCCTCCTGCTTTTCTGCTAACTGTATTTTCTCATGATGTCGCGCATCTTGCCATGCACGAATAACATTGAAGATGGCAAGTAAAATCGTCACTACCAAACCACTAACTGGAATAAAGTAAACCATCACAAACGCTATAATCAATCCACCATACAAGGCCAGCGCATTATAACCATTCAGTTTGCCTACAAATTGAATATGGGCGTCATCTTCTGGATTCAAACGGCGTAAATCGTGCGCCATTTTAGTATATGAAAGTGACCAACATAGCTGAACAATGACGTATAACCATTCTGGCAACCGTTTGTTGGGAAACTCCCCAACAAAGGCTGTGACATATGGAAAAAGACTCAAGAACAACAACCACACAACATTATCCCAATACACAACCGTCGTAATCATCTTGGCACCATTAAATAAATCATGGTGGTTATACCAGACAATCATAATAAACAAAAAACTAATGGCATAAGCCACAAACTTAATCCCTTGCGAAAAAAGATTTTGAATATGAATGCCACTAGGCACAGCCAGTTGCAACACCAGTAACGTCACAATAATTGCAATAATACCATCTGTAAATGCAATTAATCGCGATTTATTAATCTTCTGATGACGATTATTATTTCGCAATGTGAGTACTGCAGAGGCAATCCCTAATGAAATCTGGCCCAGAATACCGGCGACAGGCCACCATGGTAAGATCAACAAAACGAGGCCAATAATGCCATACCGCCATGTTAAATTAATGCGTGAATTTCCCAGTGCATAAAACTCAAAACGTTGCTCAGGATTAGCCACAATCAAACTATGTACCAGAAACGAATAGGCCAACATCCAAACTAACGTCACAGACACAAATAAACATTCCGGCAAAAAGGCAAACGGATAACGGCCAACCCAAGCAGTCGCAAACGGAAATAATGACATCACAAAAATCCACAAAGTATTCGCTAAATAGACTGAAAACGTAATGTGATGTGCAGCATTAATGATGTTGTGGTGAAAATACCACGTCGCCATCATCAACAGAAAACTGGCAATAAAAGCAGCGAACGACCCCGCTTGATTCAAAACCGCACTTAGTGTCGCATGTTCAGGTGCTTCAATTTCAAGGATCAAAATCGTCACTTCAATGGCGATAATGGCGTCTGAAAATCCGGTAAAACGTTCTTTATTCATTTCTCAACCTTCTCCGTGAATAACGTTTGCTACTTCTAGTTTACGGTTCTTTCACAATCGACACCACTAAAAGGCTGTTTGAAATAATTTACATTACGAATTGTTTTTAATGCTCAATTAACGTACTATGTCACAACTACTTGTTGCAAAAATTGTAGTAGCTAAAACATAAATAGCGGCAATAGTTGCTCTTTGTAACGTGAATTTAATAATTGACGGCTTGAACTGTTTACACCACGCGGCTATTCTATACAAGTGGAACAACTTTATTATTTCACTACAATACAGGCTATAAAGATTGGAGTCATTAAAGTGACAGAGCAAGTTCAACCTTCACAGGATGACATTGAACGCGTGACAAACCTTTTGATTCATGGTCACCTCGCTGATATCTACGCCTTACAGAAGGTTCATGCAGATGTTGGTAGTCTACCGAAACTAGGTTTACGTGACATATTACTTGTTACCCAGATTGGTTTGGAACCTGGCATCACCTCATCAAGACTGAGTAGTTTATTTCGCATATCAAGCCCGCTTTTATCAACACGAATCTCAGTTTTAATGCGCCTACAGTTGATTCAACAGGTGGAAGACCCAAGGGATCGGCGAGTTCATAATTTAACTTTGCTGGCCCCTGGCCATAAAGTTTATCAGTTCTGGTATAAGCGAATTGAAGAATTGGCAGTGAAGATTTTGGCTGTCTTTCCACGTTCTGAAATAGACGAAATGGAACATCATATTGGCTATATTATTCGGAGCGTGAATTCTGAACTCATCAATTAACGTTGTGTTTTATGTTGTCCAATAATTAAAACCGCAAATAGTTCTCGTTCCCACTTTTTGAACAGTTTGCACAAAAAAATCTTCAAAGTTGCGTTAACTCACAGCTTTGAAGATTTTTTATTCGCAATTATTTTTACTTGCGACGTGAACGACGCGCTTTCTTAATCGCTCGTTCTCTCGCTTTCGCTTGGTCCTTCTTCGCCGTTTCGCGTTCTTCACGCTCACGGTTGATTTTCCAAGGGTTTTGAATCAATAAGGTTTGTCCTGCCTGGAAGGCATTTGAGATCACCCAGTACAGGGATAGTGCAGTTGGCACAGATACGGCAGTGAAGAAGATAATAACAGGCATCCCCCACACCATGACAGCGTTCATCGAGTTGCTTTCTGGCTGACTCTTAACGCTTAACCAAGAACTGATGAAGGTAAAGATCGCCGCCAAAATTGGTAAAATGAAATATGGATCCCGATCCCCAAGTTTCATCCACAGGAACGTCCCGGTTTTCAACGCCGCCGTTCGATAAATGGCTTGATATAAGGCCCAAATAATTGGCATCTGAACAATCAGTGGCAAACAACCAGACACAGGGTTGTAACCAACTTCCGCGTATAACTTCCGCGTTTCTTCCTGCAGCTTTTGCTGTGTGGCAGTATCACGTGATTTATACTTCTTTTGTAATGCTGACAGTTGTGGTTGAATTTCCTGCATCCGTCGCATTGAACGCGTTTGGTAAATCATCAATGGCAAGATTAAAATCCGGATGATTAGGGTAATCATAATGATCCCCATCCCATAACCGCCGAAAACATGACTCAACCAAATGATGAACTGACTTAGATTGTACAGAATGGTATGATCCCAGAATCCTGTACTGCTACTAGTGATTGGCTTCTTACCACACGCAGCCAGAAACAAGCTAGCTGCCGCAATCATGGTCAGCGCTAATCGACGCCGACTTTTGCGGCCAGTGCGTTTTTCGTTTGACTTCACGATTTTTTCCTCGTTTATTTCATTCATTTTATAATGCCTCTTGTACCCCGCTCAAAAGCTGGGTCGCACACTTAATCTGCATCCAGCAATTTTGCCAAACGTAACGCATGAATTAAATTATCTTTGGTTTCAGCCATTGATAACCCATCAGCTGAAGGTCGCGCGATGACCAAAAAGTCGACATCTTGGCGAAGCATCGGTTTTAACTCCAGTAGAGATTGACGAATTCGACGTTTAACCCAGTTACGATGAACGGCATTCCCAATTTTTTTACCGACTGAAATACCCACTCGAAAATGTGGCTGTTTTGGTTTCGCCATTGTATAAATGACAAATTGCCGATTAGCAACCGAGTTTCTGGTTTCAAATACCGTTTGAAATTCGCTTTCTTTTTTAATGCGGTATGACTTTCTCAATGGTCCGAATCTCCTCAACTAACTTGATTCACGCCACAACCTTAAAATCATTGCTCAATTAGGAAGGTGGCTTAAAAAATAAAAAAGGTCACTGAAAAATATCAGTGGCCTGTTTTTATGCAGATAATACTTTTCTGCCCTTTTGGCGCCGACGTGCTAACACCTGACGGCCGTTACTTGTGCTCATCCGTTTCCGGAAACCGTGAACACGTGATCGGTGACGTTTCTTTGGTTGGTAAGTTCTTTTCATGTTGGATTGCACCTCCTTTAGGATCGTTACGACACAGATACCTGAGTAGTGACGTGACGACACACCTGGATATCCAGCGTTACTTATCTAATAGCTAATTAGCTAGCGCATGAGAAAACTCATGCAGTTCCTAAATATAATATCATAGACAGACTTCCTTGCAAACAACAAAATGACGATTCCGAATATTTTCTACCAGAAAAGTTTTCCACAGGTTGGCTGATTTAATCCACAGGTCCTGTGAATCTAGCAACGATAAATTCACGATGTCCACTGAAAATGAACCGCAATATTCACAAATGCACAGCCATTCGAAAAGTTTTCCACAGTCTTCCTTTTTTCTGTGGAAAACTTTTTAAAAGCCATCACTGCCAACGTTAGTTAATCACATCTGCCAGTGGATAACTTGTTTCACAGCAGTAAAAACCTGTTTTTTCAACGGTCCTGTGGATAACTCAAGCACATCCCTGTGGAACAATCGCAACTTGTTCTGTGGAACCTGTGGAAAACTCTGTTTGTTCATGCTAAAGTTGTCCTTGCAGTTTTAAATCATTTCATTTTCAGCACTTATTTTAATTATTCATTCTAGGAGGCATCACCGGTGGTCGATAAAAACACACTCTGGGATGGTTTAAAAGAAAGTTTTCGTGCCAATTTGTCACCCGTGACTTTTAACACGTGGGTCGAATCAGCACTGCCTCTTTCTTACCAGCCACCACATTTCGTTTTACAGGTTCCCTCGCAACTGCATAAGGACTACTGGGAACGCACGTTAACACCAAAGTTGGTTGAGTTCGCTTTTTCTGATTTTCAGGCAGAATTAGAACCTGAATATGTCATCGAAGGCCAACAGCCGGTGCAGCCAGCCACACCGGAACCTGCCGTGACAACAGAGACGCCTTCTACGGCAACCAAACGGGCAAATTCGCTCAATGACAAGTACACGTTTGATACGTTTGTTATTGGTAAAGGAAATCAAATGGCAAACGCCGCCGCCATGGCTGTTTCTGAGGAACCTGGGACACTGTATAACCCCTTGTTTTTGTATGGTGGCGTTGGTTTGGGCAAGACTCATTTGATGCACGCCATTGGGCACGCCATGATCGCCCGCAATCCAAATACCAACGTTATGTACGTGACCAGTGAAGAGTTTACAAATGACATGGTCATGTCGATTCGTGACAAAACGCAGGAACAATTCCGTTTAAAGTACCGCTACGTCGATCTTTTATTGGTTGACGATATCCAATTCTTTGCTGATAAAGAAGGAACTCAGGAAGAATTCTTCCATACGTTTGAACAGCTCTACAATAATAGTAAACAAATTGTGCTCACTTCCGATCGGTTGCCAAACGAAATTCCTAAGTTACAAGACCGCCTGGTAAGTCGCTTCAAATGGGGCCTATCCGTTGATATCACGGCCCCTGACCTAGAAACAAGAATTGCCATTCTCCGCAACAAAGCAGAACGCGAACAGATTGAGATTCCAGATGATGCATTGGAGATCATTGCTAGCCAGGTCAACAGTAATGTTCGTGAGTTGGAGGGCGCACTCGCCCGCGTACAAGCCTATTCACGACTTCAGAACAAATCGATTGATGAAGACCTCGTGCATAACGCCTTGAAGAGCCTCAACCTTGAAAACAAGCCAACCTTAACTATCGAACTGATTCAACAAAAGGTTGCCAACTATTTTGATGTAAATCTTGTCGATCTCAAGGGTAAAAAACGGATGAAGGAAATCGTTGTTCCTCGACAAATTGCGATGTATCTCGCCCGTGAGCTGACGAATTCATCCCTGCCAAAAATCGGTAAAGCCTTTGGTGGCAAAGATCACACCACTGTCTTACACTCTTGTGATAAAATTGCGGAAAGTTTGGCAAACGATGCAAAGCTGGCTGAAAACATACAGCAGCTTAAAATTGAGATACAACGTCAATGAAAACTGGCGTATTATGAGGGAAAGATAACAAAACGCCCTGTGGATAAAGTGAACTAACCAAGCTGAGTTTTACTTGAGTTATCCACAGGTGGAAAAGTCGCTGGTCTCATGCGCTTCTGTGTTTTCCACAGTATCCACACGGCCTACTACTACGACTATCTCTTTATCTTAAATAAGTAATGGGGCCTTGCCCCAAATTACATAAACACTTTGGGGGACAAAAATGAAATTTACGGTCAATCGACAAAGTTTTATTAAAAAGCTTAATGACGTTTCACGAGCAATTTCTACAAAAACCACGATTCCAATATTGACTGGTCTTAAACTAGAAGTCACAGACAGTGAGATTACCTTTACAGGCTCAGATACCGACATCTCAATTGAAACCACATTGCGTGTTGATGACGAAAGTGCTGAACTAACGGTTGAAGAACCAGGTAACATTGTCTTACCAGCCCGCTTTTTCAGTGAAATTGTCAAACGTTTGCCGGAAGCTAATATGACCATCGCCGTTAAAGAAGGTTTCCAAGCCAACATCACATCTGGTGCTGCCGCTTTTACAATCAATGGACTAGACGCAAATAGTTACCCACATCTGCCAGAAATTGAGAGCGATGACGAAGTGACATTGGCTGGGGATGTTTTTAGAGACATCATCAACACAACTGTTATTGCTGTCTCAAACCAAGAAAGTCGCCCCATTTTAACCGGTGTGCATTTCACCTTAGCCGGCGATCAATTCACTGCGGTTGCAACGGATTCACATCGTTTGAGCCAGCGTAAGATCACCTTGCCAACCCCTGCCACTGAAACTCATGATGTCATCATCCCCGGCAAATCCTTGGTCGAACTGGCCCGCATGATTGGCGAAGACAGTAATGATGTAAAAATGCGTTTGGCTGAAAACCAGGTCCTGTTCTTACTCGGTGACACATCCTTCTATTCTCGCTTATTGGAAGGCAACTATCCGGATACTTCACGGTTGATTCCAAGTGAATCTGACACCACGATGGAGATTAGTGCGCCAACCTTATTGTCAGCCATCGAACGTGCCTCCCTGTTGTCACATGAAAGCCGTAATAACGTGGTCAAAATCACGTTAAAGGGTGAAGAAAAATCGGCAACGATCTTCGGCAACTCTCCGGATGTTGGTGCGGTTGAAGAAAATCTGTCGGCAATCAGTTTAGATGGCCAAGATTTGGAGATTTCGTTTAACCCTGACTACTTAAAAGATGCACTACGTTCATTTGGGCAGTCACAGATCAAATTAAGTTTCACTTCTGCCTTAAGACCGTTCACACTTGTTCCAAGTGAAGACGCTGAAAACTTCATTCAGTTGATTACACCTGTTCGGACATTCTAGTTACACAACTAATCAAAAATTATGCAGTGCATCATGGCCTCGAGTTCATTTAACCCCGGTCGTGATGCACTTTTTGGTTGGTTAATAGTCAATGCATTTGAAAAGCATGGTCCGTTCAAAAATTGAAACGTCATTGCGTGGCTTTACCTGGCTGTGAAAAAGTTGCGATAAAACATGTTTTAAAAGCCGTATTTGCCATATTTTGCATTTAAAGCGTTTTTTAGCCGTTTTGGGGGTTCTGTAGTGTCGGGTATTTAAAAAGAGATAAAAACGATTATAGGGCGTGAAAACCGCTAAATTAATTGTTTTTCGGTTCTGAAAACGGTATAATATTACAGTAAGTAAGGGATGGTGTTGATTGTGAAAAAAGAAGTGTTAATCAAGACAGCCTTCATTACTTTGGGCCAGTTGTTGAAGGAAGAATCGATCGTTGATTCAGGTGGCCAGGCGAAGTGGTACCTGCGTGAACATGCAGTGTCCGTGAATAATGAACCGGATGATCGGCGTGGTCGCAAACTTTATCCTGGTGATTCAGTAGATGTCCCAGATGTAGGGCTATTTTTTATACGGCAAAATCAGTCAGCCGAAACAACGGAAAAGGACGCGTAAATGTATCTGGAAAGTTTACACCTCAAGGATTTTCGCAATTACGAGCAACTCGATGTTGAGTTTAGTCAAGGCGTGAACGTATTGCTCGGTGAAAATGCACAGGGTAAAACAAACTTGCTGGAGGCCATTTATGTGCTGGCGTTGACACGATCACACCGAACGGCCAATGATCGTGATTTAATTGGTTGGCAAGCGACGGAAGCATTAGTGTCTGGTCGTGTGCATAAAGCCAATACGACAACGCCATTAGAACTGACATTTAGCAAAAAGGGCAAAAAAGCAAAGGTAAATCATCTCGAGCAAGCGCGGTTATCTGCGTATGTCGGGACGTTAAATGTTATTTTGTTTGCCCCGGAGGACCTGGAACTCGTTAAGGGGTCGCCTTCAGTACGGCGGCACTTTATTGACCAAGAATTTGGTCAAATGAGTCCCAAATACTTGTATAACGCGGGACAGTACCGTTCTATTTTGCGACAACGCAACAATTACTTGAGACAGTTGCAGCGCAAACAGGCGAAGGATCTTGTTTATCTCAGTGTTCTCAGTGATCAGTTAGCGGCGTTTGGTGCCGAAATTGTAGCAGCGCGGTTGAACTTTCTCGACCAACTGGCAACTTGGGCCCAGAAAGTGCACGAAGTGATCTCACAGGAACGCGAAGAATTGACGTTTGAATACGTGAATCAGGTCAAGGCGACACGCGCCGAAAGTGTTGACGATCTTTACAAAGCGTACCAAGCGCAGTTTGAAAAGCAGCAGGCTAAGGAAATTGAACAAGGAACGACGCTGATTGGTCCGCATCGCGATGACATTCATTTTTTGGTGAATGGCAAAAACGTGCAGACATTTGGCTCTCAAGGTCAGCAGCGAACGACCGCGTTGTCAGTTAGATTGGCGGAGATCGATCTAATGAAGGCCATCACGGGCGAATATCCCGTTTTACTGTTAGATGATGTGCTCAGCGAGCTGGACGATGCACGGCAAACGCACCTGTTGCGATCCATTCAAGATAAGGTACAGACGTTTTTAACCACCACGTCGCTAAGTGGCATTGCACGAAAGTTGATTAATGATCCGACGATATTCGATATTTCTGGAGGGCATTTGCAAAAAGCTGTGACAGCCACAGCTCCCGATGAATCGTTGAAGGATGATCAGGCGACATCAACTGATCGTGCAACTTCACAACAGGAATAATGCGCCACAGTTTAGGGAATAAGCAGTTTTTGAGGAGGAATTAGTTTGGCTGAACAAGACGATCAAAAGGTAACGCAAGCAGAACGTGAACGTGTTGAACAGGCAGAAGCCGACCAAGCATCAAAAGTCGCTTCTGGTGACGCCACGGAACGTGAAGCTGAAGCAGGCCAGTACAATGCAGACCAAATTCAAGTTCTTGAAGGACTTGAAGCGGTTCGTAAACGTCCTGGGATGTACATTGGCACAACGAGTTCTCAAGGACTGCACCACTTGGTTTGGGAAATTGTTGATAACGGGATTGATGAAGCCTTAGCTGGTTTCGCAAATGAAATAAACGTTGTCGTTGAAGAGGATAATTCAATTACCGTGACGGATAACGGTCGTGGGATTCCCGTTGATATTCAGAAAAAGACTGGCAAACCAGCATTGGAGACCGTGTACACGATCTTGCATGCAGGTGGTAAGTTTGGCGGTGGCGGTTACAAGGTTTCCGGTGGGCTGCACGGTGTTGGGGCCTCTGTTGTTAACGCGCTATCCACGGAACTTGACGTCAAGGTTATGCGGAATGGCAAGATTTACTACATGGATTTTGAAACGGGTCACGTTCACACACCAATGAAGGTGATTGGCGATTCGGAACCTCACGCTCACGGAACCATCGTGCATTTTAAGCCAGATCCAGATATCTTCCGTGAAACAACGGTTTACGACATTAAAACGCTCACGACGCGAATTCGTGAATTGGCCTTCTTGAACAAGGGACTAAAAATTACGATTGCCGACCAACGTCCTGAAAAACCCACTAAGGAAGTTTTCCATTTCGAAGGTGGTATCAAGGAATACGTTAAGTTTTTGGATGCCGGCAAGGACGTTTTGTTTGATGATCCAGTGTACGTTGAAGGTACGCA
>DMZB01000228.1 GCA_003482405.1 Lactobacillus sp.
GCGTTGGCGTCTTGATTGTCGCAGTCATATCCTTGTTTGAAGAACGAACGTTAGTCATGTTCTTACCCTTGGTAACGTTGACAGAGATGTCGTTTTCACGGCTGTTTTGGCCAACAATCATCCCTTCGTACACTGTGGTACCGGGATCAATGAACAATTGACCACGGCCTTCAACACCCATCATGGCGTACGTTGTTGCGGTACCTTTGTTAATTGAAACAAGCGTACCGTTACGACGACCAGGGTTCCAGTTCTTAATGACTGGCATGTACTTTTCAAAGGTATGGTTCATGATACCGTAACCACGCGTCATGGATAGGAATTCAGTGGAATAACCAATTAAACCACGTGATGGTGCTAAGAATTCCAAACGTGTTTGACCATTACCCGTGTTTTCCATGTTCTTCATTTCACCTTTACGTTGTGACAAGGTGTCAATGATTGACCCAGCGTATTCCTCTGGTGTATCGATCTGAACGGCTTCAAATGGTTCTTCCATTGTCCCGTCGATTTCACGGTAGATAACTTCTGGACGTGAAGCTTGCAATTCGTAGCCTTCACGACGCAGTGTTTCAATCAAAATGGATAAATGAAGTTCCCCACGACCGGAAACCATCCAAGCATCTGGTTCGTCAGTGTCTTCAACACGCAACGACACATCAGTATGCAATTCCTGCTTCAAACGTGCTTCCAACTGACGGGTCGTAACAAACTTACCTTCTTGACCGGCCAGTGGTGAATCATTAGTCCGGAATAACATTTGCAGGGTTGGTTCATCGATCCGCAACAAAGGCAATGCTTCTTGATGGTCCTGAGGCGTTACCGTTTCACCAACGTTGATTTCTTCCATCCCGGAAACGGCAATTAAGTCACCGGCCTTGGCTTCGTTAACTTCAACACGTTGCAAACCTAAGAAACCATATAACGTGGTTACCCGGAAGTTTTGCGTTGAGCCGTCTAACTTCATAACGGTAACGTTATCGCCAACCTTGATCTTTCCACGGAAAATCCGGCCAATCCCGATACGACCAACGAAGTCGTTGTAGTCCAATAAGGCAACTTGGAACTGCAAAGGTTCGTCTTCATTGTCAATTGGTGCTGGAATCGTCTTCAAAATCGTGTCGAAAATTGGTTTCATGGTGTGTTCTTGTGCATTAACATCTGAGTCGTAAGAAGAAGTACCGTTCATGGCTGATGCGTAAACAACTGGGAATTCCAATTGATCTTCATCCGCACCAAGCTCGATAAACAGATCCAACACTTCATCAACGACCTCTTCAGGACGTGCACCAGGACGGTCAACCTTGTTAATGACAACGATTGGTGTCAAGTGTTGTTCCAATGCCTTTTTCAGCACGAAACGTGTTTGTGGCATGGTCCCTTCGTAGGCATCCACAACCAGCAACACACCGTCAACCATCTTCATAACACGTTCAACTTCACCACCGAAGTCCGCGTGTCCAGGTGTATCCAAGATGTTGATTTGTTTGTCGCCGTATTTAACGGCTGTGTTCTTGGACAGAATCGTGATCCCACGTTCCTGTTCAATTGCATTCGTGTCCATTGCACGATCCGCGATTTCCGTGTGGGAATCCAACGTATCAGATTGCTTCAATAGTTCGTTAACCAAAGTCGTTTTACCGTGGTCAACGTGGGCAATGATGGCAATGTTACGAATATCGTCTCTAGTTTTCAAAGTGTAACTTCCCTTCGTCTCAAATAACTTAATTTAGTCGGTAGCAGTTTGCTCAGTGCAAGGCGTAAAAAAACTGTGACTCTTTATAAACTCGTGTCACAGTCCGACATTACGCGGTTTGCATGGCAACAATATCTTTTTGTGCCTGCTTCGTAGCTACTAATACAACGCCATATGATAGCACAGTCGGCGTTTGACCGTCAACTGTCGTGACCACTAACCCGAGTTCCTCCGCTAAAATTTTTCCTGTGGCGAAATCCCATGGCCGTAAATATGAAATGTAGCAGACTTGCTGACCGCGCAATACTTTGGTAAACGCAATTCCAGCACTGCCAACGATACGCATCCCTAAACTGGTCGCTGCAATGGCCTGCATGTGATCCACATCGTGACTGACTAATGGACCGGACAAACCAGACAGCCCTTCACTCAGCGGTAAATTCTTCGGTGCGCTCATTTTCTTGTCATTGAGCCACACACCGACGCCCTTGGCACCGTGAAATAAGCGATTGCCCATCACATCATACAACCATGCAGCCTGACCAACACCATCGACGTACAACGACAACATAATGGCAAAGTCATCGCGCTGTTTGATGAAATTCATCGTGCCATCCAATGGATCAAGAATCCATAAGCGTCCCTGATCATCCTGCACGTCATCCCCTAAGCCTTCCTCACCTAAAATACGGGCATCAGGGTCTGCGGCACGAATGTGAGCGACAAAGCGCTGTTCATTTTGTTTATCCACTTGAGTGACTAAATCCCGACGGCCCGATTTTTGCTCAACATCCAGTGTTTCATGAAAGTGGGCCAGGATATTCTTTCTGGCTTCATCGATCCAGTTGGTCACTTGTTCATCCCACTGACGGTACGTTGCTTCTTGCATTCAAATTCCTTCCCCAATCAAATTTAGTCGCACAACCGTTTCATTCATCAATTTGAATTCGTTTACGGGAACTGGCCTGCGCAATTTTAATTGTTGCGTAAATGCCAACACCGGATTCCTTTTCAAACTGACGATCCAGCCGTCTTTGTTCGCCTCTAGATGGTATCAGTCTGGTGAACTTATTGTACGTTGTGAGTAACTGTTCACGGTTGACACCCGTTTCGTTGGCCTCTAACACCAATTCATACAGACGCGTAACTGTCACCAGTTCATCTCGTGACCAGCTCGCATCCAAAGGTAAATCAATGTTCGTCTTCATTATCGTCCTCTTCTAGGCTGCCCTTTTCAATGGCCAGCGTCGCTTCACGGACCTGGTCACTAATTTCATCCAGCTGTCGTTGCTCCAAATCAGAATAACTGACGTCGACCAACTTTGAAACACCGGCCGCATTCACCCGAACCGGTGTACTAAGTGGTGTCACGCGTTCTTCGGTGATAGTCAGTAAATTCGTTAATGAGCCAATAAACGGCTGGTCAAAAAACAATGCGTTTAATATCTTGAGGACTGATTGCGCCCGTAAAACATCGTTCGTTGAAATGGCGGTTGCATTTAATCGTTGTTCAATTTCACCCAGCTCTGCCGCATCAAAATCAATATCCTCATTGGCCATTAAGGCCAACACAGGTGCCGGTCCCACCGTCGAACGACTCCAAGCAATCAAATGATCACTGGCCAATCCGATGACATAAGCGTGCAAGCTGGTCACAGCCACATTGAACGTATGTGCCAATGTATTTGCCAACATCGTCGCATGCGATAATGTTCCAACACCGATGCAACTGCTGGCGCGGACACCAGAAAACTTCTGTGCAAAGTAAGTCAAAAATTCATCATATTGACTTGCAATCAAGATTTTGCCTTTAAATCCCTGTGCCATCGCCTCACGAATAAAGTTGCGTAGGCGTGGCATCACACCAGCCAATGTTTCATCACGATCAACTCCAGGTTCAATGGGCGTGACATCGCCAAGAATAATTGCATCAGCAGTCACAAAATCCGTTTGCGTTGCAATTTTAACTTTCAAATTTGCACAGCCACCAGCGGCTACTTGCGCGTCCGCATATTGCTGACTGGCGGCAACATCGCTGGCATCCATAACAGCCAAATTCACGGGAATGTCTTTGGTAATTAAGCTTGTGAGTAAAACCTGATTGAATCTCCCAGTTCCGTATAGCACAATATTTGGGTTCATTCAAAAACCATCCTTCATCAATCAAAATAACTGAGGCGCCGATTACTGTAAATTTGAACACCCGACTTATTTCAAAATTAGTTTACGTTTACCATAAGTTTACCCAAGACGCCTCGAATAGCAAGCAAATCAATGCTTTCACTCACAATTGCACTACACAATTTGTCAATTTGGTGTTCACAAATATTTGTCTGTACTAAAAAAGAGACTGTTGCCAGTCTCTTTTTCTGCTTTTGCATAGATGCAGGTTTGCCAACTAAATGTGTGTTGGGAAACCAATTGCGACGTCCGCAGCTTCTTGAATAGGTTCACTCAAGGTTGGGTGTGGATGAATCGTTAATGCAATGTCTTCAGCGTTCATGTGTGAGTTAACTGCCAAACTCAATTCAGCAATCAAGTCACTGGCATCTGGTCCAACAACTTGGGCACCAACAAGGGTGTTGTCTTCCTTAGTTGTAACCAAACGAACGAATCCATCAGCCTGATCCATTGATACGGCACGTGCATTCCCAGCAAATGGGCACTTCGCTGCCTTGACTTCAAGACCACCGTCCTTAGCTTCCGCCTGTGTATAAC
>DMZB01000335.1 GCA_003482405.1 Lactobacillus sp.
CGATGACAGGCGTCAGCGTTTGTCCAAAAACGGTCAGACGATATTCTGTTTTCGGTGGCATAACGGGATAAATGGTCTTATTAATGATCCCGTCGTCTTCGAGCTCTTTCAGTTGTAAGTCGAGCATGCGGAGCGAGCAATCCTTCATTTGTCGTTGTAGGTCACCAAATCGTGCCGTTTCATCCTTGATGAGATGGTCTAAAATGACACTCTTCCATTTGCCTGAAATGATCTGTAAAGTGCTTTCTACCGGGCAGCCTTCCTGACAGTCATACGTATGACGAATCATAGTCTTTCCTCTCTAGTCTTAGTTAGTAATAACAAACGGTATGTTAGTGTCAGAATACGCCAGCCCCTCCCGAATTAGCAACTATTTAGGGTGCTTAGGGATAGTGAAAAAATTGTAACTAAGGCATTAAATTTTCACGATTGCGAATTTTCTGGTTGGCCTTAGACTGAGAGTGTTCTTTTAAAAGGCATATCAAGAGGGGAAGCAATTCTAATGGTGAAAATGATGAAAACAGTAGGATTTACGGATCATTTACCGATTAGCGATGCGCACAGCTTACAGGACTTCACAGCACCAGTGCCGGTGGCAAAAGGCCACGACTTGCTAGTAAAAGTGAACGCAACCTCAGTTAATCCAGTTGATGTTGGGGTTCGCGGCGGTGGCCATAGTCACCTTAACAAACCGCGGGGGCGTGGTTGGGATGCAGTGGGCGAAGTTGTCGCAATTGGCAACGAAGTGACATTATTTGAAGTTGGTAAACGTGTGTATTATGCAGGGGCCTTCAAACGGTCAGGGAGTGACAGCGACTATCAGTTGGTTGATGAACGTATCGTCGGTCATGCGCCGAAACGACTAAACGATGCACAGACCGCCGCAATGCCACTCACAACACTGACTGCTTGGGAAGCGCTGTTTGAACAATTAGAAATAAATCCTGAGGATAAAGGAACAAATCGTCAGCACAATATTTTAATTATCAACGGCGCCGGTGGAGTTGGTTCCATCGCGACACAGTTAGCGCATTGGGCTGGACTGCACGTTATTGCCACGGCATCACGACCGGAGACGATTGATTGGACGCTAGCTCACGGCGCTGATGAAACCGTTAATCATCGTGAAGACCTGGTTAAACAAGTGCGTTGGGCTATCACTACGTTGATTATATTCTTGAGCTGAATAATCTGGATGCGCACTGGCATGAGATGGCGGAGCTAATTGCACCAAGTGGCTGGATTGCTTCAATCACCGAAAATCATCGGCCAGTGGATCTCAAACAGTTGACACAGAAACGTGGACACTTTGTCTGGGAGTGGATGTACTCAAAATCACTTTTTCACACTGCAGACATGCAGTCACAGCACGATATTCTGGAGCGAGCCGCGCAGATGTTTGACGATGGGACTTTAGTAAGCACGCTGACCAAACAACTGTCCCCGTTTGATGCGACAAGCCTGCGTCAGGCCCATGCGCTGGTAGAATCGGGTCACATGATGGGTAAAGTTGTCGTCACCCGGAAATAATGTTTGGAATGAAGGCTGTCCTGACTCACAATGCTGTTACGTTGGTATAATAATGGCAACACGAAATCGGGTGAAGATGGTGAAGCTGAAACAGCTGTTTACTTTAATTAAGGCCACATCATTGTTGAATATCTTTGGTGGTTCTCTCGGAATGACGGTGGGCGCACGTATACTTCAAAACCGCATGACACATGACATGTTGACTTTGAGGCTAAAACCAGCTGATTTAAATGAAATGTTGGGGTTGCCCCAATACACGATTACCGCGTTAGCAACGGGTCGCCCGGATTTTTTCCAAGTAAGCCGCGCGCAGCAGAAACGTTTGGCAGTGATGTTGGATAATCAGTTGCAAGGCATTGGTCGTTAAGCACGGTGTGGCATTTTTGCACAAAATTTACAAATTAGGTGGAGTGTAGCCAGGCAGGAATAGAGTTTCGTGATAGTCGCACTTAATGGGCGTTTTGGGTCCACTTAGTGTGACAGGATGATTTCTGAGACGTGGGTTGTCGGCTCAGAATCAAGATTGAAGACAGTGCTCTTCTGGCTGAAATCGGTCCCAAGAAACGGCATTCCTGAATGGCGAAATGGTAGTTTAGTGTTTGAAAGCTCTGATGTTTTTGAAAAAAAGCGTTGACAATCGTGGGTAAGGACACCATAATAAAAACATTAAAATTTGATGAACAAATACGCGTTGATAAGAAAAGTAGACCGCGAAACGATCGTTAAGCGAGCGCCGATGGGTGAGAGGGCGTCGATCAACCACAGTTGAAAATCATCTTTGAGCGCCGGCCACGACAAGAGTGGTCGGTGGGTGCTCCCATTACAGAGCTAGGGTATCTGGTTTGACCACGTACCCGAAGAGGCAATTTTCGCGAGAAATTTGTAAACAAAGGTGGTAACACGTGCAAACGTCCTTAACTGAATAATTCAGTTATGGGCGTTTTTTTTATCAACTTTTGGATTCATGACCAGTGACGAAAAGAGGTAATTATATGGAATTACAAGAACACAAGCTAACCAAACGAGAATACGCACTCGTCAGTTCAATGTTATTTGCACTCTTCTTTGGTGCTGGTAATTTGATTTTCCCACTTCATTTGGGGCAGCTTTCAGGTGCACACTGGCTAAGCGCAGCGCTCGGTTTTCTGGTGACGGCGGTCTTGTTACCACTGTTATCAGTATTGGCGATCAGTATTACGCGGGCTGGCGGTGTTTACGATATTGGTCGGCCACTGGGTGTTTGGTTTGCGTTGACCTTTATGGTGTTGATTCACGGCACGATTGGACCGCTGTTTGGAACACCTCGTACGGCCACAGTTTCCTACACGGTTGGGGTTGCGCCATTAGTTCCAGCACAGTTTCAAACACTTGGATTAGTTATCTTTTCGGCAGTGTTTTTTGGCCTCGCGTACTTCTTCTCGGTTGAACAGAATAAAATCGTGGCGAACATCGGTAAGTTGTTGAACCCAATTTTTCTGGTTCTACTGGCACTCGTTTTCTTCCTGGCATTTCTGAATCCACTCGGCAATCCTGTTCATCAGGCTGTCACGACTGCTTATCAGCATGATGCTTTCTTTAACGGTTTCTTGCAGGGGTATAACACCATGGATGCCTTAGCTGGATTGGCTTTTGGGGTTACTGTGGTCACGGCCATTCGTTCGCTTGGCAAACGGAATCCTAATGGCATCGCGCTTGTGACAGCACGTGCCGGTTTCTTCTCAATGGGCTTTGAAGCCATTATTTACTTATTGTTGATTGTCATCGGCGCCATGTCCCTCGGTCACTTTAAAGTCGCAGCAAATGGTGGGGTGACATTTGATCAACTTGTCAACCATTATCTTGGTGTCGCAGGGCAGGCCATCTTGGCGGTGTTGATCACCGTTACGTGTTTGACGACTGCTATCGGGCTGGTTGCAGCCTTTGCGCAGGACTTTCACAAGCACTTTCCCAGCATCAGCTACCGTGTTTGGCTGCGGTTTACGACGATTGCGTCATTTTTGACTGCCAACATTGGTTTAAATTTGATCATTTCGTGGTCGACACCAATGCTGATGTTCCTGTATCCATTGGCAATGGTTCTCATTTTGTTGTCGATTACATCCCCCTTGTTCAAACGTGATCCAGTGGTTTACGCGTTTGTTGTGTTGTTCACCTGTGTGCCGGCGGTCTTCGATATCATTGCGGCCTTTCCACCAGTTGTCAGTCAAAGTACGTTTGGTAAGGCGATGACCAGTTTTCAAATGAGCTATTTACCATTTGCAAAGTATGGCATGGACTGGGTCGTGCCTGCGTTAGTCGGAGCAGTCATCGGAGTTACATGGCATGTCGTTAAGACAATGCGTCAGCGTGTAACAACTTCCGTTTCTAATAATGATTAGTTGATTATCCATTAACATTTAAATATAGCAAACAAGCAGGCTATAAACCCCGATATAAAAGGATTTATAGCCTGCTTTTTCTCATGAAGATGTAAGCAAAAACGCATCCCGTTTAATTACATATTATTCGAAAAAAGACCCCCTACCAGTCGCAATCTGGTAGGGGGTCGGATGCACCTATGATTCAATTCTTCACGAGTAATATACCACTGCCTAGCAGTTGCTACAAGCCCTTTGATTGAATAATGGTATTAAAAATTGAGAGCTCAGTTTTCGGGAAAAGATTCCTACCAGTCAGCACCTGGTAGGGGATCGGATGCTTTCCTACGTCGTGTCACCATAACATATCACGGGAAATATTTTTTTCGCAATCAACAGCACATAAAAGATTCGCGATTAGAAGTTCTAAATCAATATGCGCAGATAGGCACCGTTCTAAACCTAAAACACCTTAATCAACAGCACACCGACAATCATAATTAATAATCCGACAATTTTAAGCGGCACGATTGGATTTCGTTTGGCACCGAACCAGCCGAATTGGTCAACAATCAGACCACCAATAATTTGGCCAAATAAAACGATGACAACCGTCAGCCCAGTTCCGATAATTGGAACCAAATAGACATTTCCAAGCACAAACAACGCCCCGATAAAACCGCCAAACCAGATCCACCATGGGTTGTGTGAAATGGCGCCAACGGGCAGTCGCAATCCGTGATTTTGGATAAGCACGACAATCAATAAAATAAGCGTCCCAACCAGAAAACTCACGTATGCGCCTTGGATGGGTGATTTGAGCAGGTGACCTAAGTGACCGTTAATCGCTGTCTGACCAGCCGCAAACGCACCAAACAAAACGCCTAACCCCTGCCAAAAGCCGCGGTGTGGAACATGGCGACTTTCTGTTGTTTCAGCGTTACGTTGGAATGTGTCTTTGCGTGCCCGTTCAGGAAGGACCACCGCAAAGACGATGCCGACAATCATGAGAATTGCGCCAAACGCACGTAACCAGGTGATGCTATGCTGCGCACTGGCAAACCATCCAAAATTGTCAATCAGTAATCCCATCAGGATTTCACCGAGAATGGGCATCAACACCGTTTGAATCCCGCCAAGTTTTGGGAACAAGAGAATGTTACCAGTTAAATAGACAACTGCGAGTACACCACCCAGCCAGATCCACCACGGATGGCTAGTGAAGAAAGCACCAGGGATAATCAAGCTATGGCCGGTAATCAGCAACAGTGCCGTTAACAGGACTGTTCCCATGAAAAATGACATGAGCGACGCAAAGTATGGCGACTTTAACGTGTTTTGCAAACGTGAATTAATGGCGGTTTCCATCGGTAAAGCAATCCCAATTGCGATGGCAATCGTAATGGCGAGCATAAAATTCCTCCTCAATTAATAAAGCAACTCGTTTAATGTTACCACTCTGGCTGGTATGTATGGTAAATTAAAAAGTAATGAGAATATAAGTGGAGGTGATCACATTGCGTTTCTAAATGCGTATGTAAAATAAAAACAGAATAGTTATAAAAGTAGGTGGTCTGATGAGTACGATTCAAATTGACCAATTGACATTTCGTTATCCCGGCGCTGATATGCCGGTGTTTGACAAATTGTCATTAAATATTGATACCAACTGGCGACTAGGTTTGATTGGCCGTAATGGTCGCGGCAAAACAACCTTTATGAATTTATTGCGTGGACGATTATCCGGGCAAGGCATTATTAAAAACTCAGTGACGTTTAATTACTTTCCGGACAGCCACATTGATGGTGACCAAACGGTTATGTCGGTTATGACAGAAACTGGTGCCGAAGAATGGCAGGCGAGCATGGAACTAGACCGCATTGGGTTGGACGAGACTTATGAACAACGGGTGTTTGAGACGCTGAGTGGTGGTGAGCAGACACGAGTGTTGCTGGCCCGTGGGTTCGTAAACGAAAACGACTTTCCACTGATTGACGAGCCTACCAATCACTTGGACATCGAAGGTCGTGAAGCAGTTGGGGCCTACCTTAAACAGAAGCAAGGTTTCATTTGTGTCAGTCATGATGAGAGCTTTCTGAACCTGTTCGTGGATCACGTGATGTCGCTTAATCGTAGTTCAGTGGATCTAGTGGCAGGGAATGTTGACGCGTGGCAAACGGATAAATCGCGCCGCGATAACGCAGCCGAAACACAGAATGAACATTTACGTCATCGCATTAAGCAGTTGTCCAGTCGTGCGAATATTCAACGTGATTGGGCAGAAAAACGTGAGCGTGAATCCAATGATTCTGCTAGCCGGCGAATTGCGAAAAAACTGATGCGACGTGCAAAAGTGTTTGAGCAACGCACGGACACTGCTATTGAACAGCGAAAAGGTTTATTAAACGACGTTGATCAAGTAGATAAGTTACGGACGAATGTTCAACAGACGGGTGGCGGTCAGTTGCTAGTCAGTTTTCGTGATTTTAGTGTTAAACGAGCAGATAGGCCGCTATTTAAACCGATTTCATTAGACTTTCATCGTGGAGATCGGTTGGCAATTATCGGTCCAAACGGCGTTGGCAAAACGAGTCTAATTAGTCTAATACGCGGACGAGAATCACTGAATTATGATGGTTATTTAATGAACGCGTTGCCTAAGGATATTGGATACCTTTCTCAGCAATTCACCGATTTTATCACAGATGGTTCGTTTGACACTTGGCGCGATCATCATGATGCCACGACAGTTTGGAACCTCATGCACCAGTTGGGCGTTTCTCGGCCACGGTTGAAAGCACCAACCAGTGAATGGAGCATGGGCGAAATGAAGAAGGCGGCTTTAGCTGTTAGCCTGAGTGAACCGCATGAAATCCTGATCTGGGATGAACCGACGAACTATTTGGATATTGATGCACGTCAACAACTGCGAACACTGCTTCAGCAAGTGCAGCCGACGATGATTTTAATTGATCATGACCGTCATTTTATTGCAGAGACCAGTACGCAAGAAGTGATTTTAAAGAAGGTTGAAAACGACGGCAATTTTCATGGGTGATTTTAGCTGCTAGCGATTGCGAGAAGGGAGCGGACATGTTATATTATTGGTGAAGCGAAGCATAGACACATCCGAACCCCTACCAGTTACAGCCTGGTAGGGGTTCTTTTTTCGGGTAATTATGTAATTAAGCGGGATGTGCGGGCTGTCATATGACTAACTAATGATGATTGTAGTGGTCATCCAGCCAGTGATCAAACATCTTTAGAAGCATGCCTACAATCAGCGGTATGAGAAATAATTGAAGCATAGTCGCACATCCTCCTTTCATCCAAAATCTCGATGAATCGAGTTAGCCCATCGTTAAGAATACCAAAGGTGAGTTACCATTTGGCTTACATCTTCATGAGAAAAAGCAAGCTATAAATCCTTTTATATCGGGATTTATAGCCTGTTTGTTTTTTCATTATTACTCGCACGTTAGTCGTTAAAGTTGTCACTTTCGACATCCTTGATGAACTTGGCCAAGTGGTCAAAGTACACAGGGGCGTTGTCGATCATGTGGTGGTGACCACCATCCGGTGTTGTTTCCAGACGTGCGTGTGGAATCAATTTCTGCATAGTCCGTGCGGTGTCTAGTGGCATGGTTTCATGCTCACCAAACGTCAATAACGTTGGGACTTTGATGTCCTTGAGGTGATCACGGAAGTGCCAGTCCTTCAACTTACCGGTGATGACAAATTCGTTGTCACCTTGGAAAGCGTTATAGACAGGTGTTGCCATCGTGGAAATCAAGTGAGCAATTGCCGGTGGCTGTTTGCGGTCAACGTAGCCACGGTTCAAAACGTCAACATCGGCTTGGTAACGGTCGTTGTCATAGTCGTTTTTAGCTTCACAAGATTGCATGAAGGTCACTTCTTCAGCAGGTAGAGCTTCTTCACGAACCTTGTTGATGTGGGTCACGTATTCGTCGATTTCATCAACCATTGATGAAACGATGGCACCCTTCAAGTGGTCGCCATACTTAGCAGCGTATTCTTGAACGAGCAAGCCACCCCAGCTTTGACCAATGAGGTAGAAGTTATCGATACCAAGCTTTTGACGAACTTCTTCAACTTCATCCAAGAAGTATTCGTAGGTCAGGTATTTGTCAGCGGTTGCTTTGTCCGAATAGTCGGGTTGGTCTGAATAAAATGAGCCCAGTTGATCGTACATGTGGACAGTCACGTTCAGTCCTTGTTTGCCAAGCTCCTCAGCAAAGTTTTCCCAGTATTCGTGGGTGCCACCAGGGCCACCGTGCAGACATAGTAAATGAATGTCGCCGGTGCCTTGAGTGTTAGTCCATAAGTGATACCCGTTATCGAGTGTCATGATGGTGGTTCCTTGTTTCATGTGGTCAGCCTCCTTCATGTATTGTCACTAGTTTATCACGTTTCCAGACGCGTTCATCAAATTCCTAATAAAAGGCTCATAAAAGCCAATCAAATCGGCGAATAATTGTGCAATTACCTGCGTTTTTGGTTAAAATTGACTAAAGGTTGAGACTAAATGGGAATAAGAGGGAGTGAGCGGACATGAACATTTGGGCAAACTATATTGCCAGCTGGCAGCAAATTTTTAATTATCATGGTAAAACACGTCGGCGCGACTTCTGGGCAGCAATTATTGGCATGGTAATTGCGAGTGTCATTGTCAGCACGTTGCTATCGGGAACGTCGGGCTTAAATGACGGCATTGCGCTACCAGCAAGATGGCTGGAAAACTTCTTCTTTTTAGCACAGTTTTTGCAATATTTGAGTATGTCGGTACGCCGGCTACACAGTCTGGGGCTTTCCGGTAATTATCAGTGGCTGATGCTGCTGCCTGGTGTGCATATGATCGTCCTCCATGCGTTGCCGGAGACCGAACGGGATTCACGCGCACCTTGGTATCACATGATTAACGCCAATAATGAGCCGGGCAGACTGGAAGTGGATCGTCACGGCCATGTTAACGGCATTCTGGGTAACGCTTTCGGCTATACGTGGCGGAATTTCTTTAATTTTCGAGATACCGTGTCCCGTGGTAACTATCTGTGGGCTCGTGTGGCATGGAGCATTTTCTGCTTTGCGGCCGGTGCGATACTATTTTTAACGATTTTTGTTGTTGTTTTAGCGCGTGTCTTTATTTCCATGCTAGCCAGTGGGACAAACGTCTTGCAGCTAGTCCCAAACACACAGGGACCAACAATAGACCCCAGCATGTTGAACGGAATTGGACTCTACGTCGTCCCAATTGGGATTGCACTGCTATTTATCACCATGTTTCCGGTTGTTTCATTAACGGCTCGGCGCCTGCATGATCAAGAATTAAGTGCTTGGTGGGTCTTCTTGTATTTGGCGGGTTCCATTGGTAGCATCATTTTACTCTTGTTGACGTTGTTGCCAGCAAAGGATGACCAAACGAAATATCCAGCAGCTGATGGTTTGTCAAACGACGAAAATCAAAAAGACTTCACCCAAACAAATGGCGCAGGCCAAAAAGATGAAACCAATGTGGCTTCTAATGCGGCTTCTGTTGAAGTGTTCTATCCTCAATCAGCTGGGAGCAGCGATTCACTTGGAACCTTCCCGCCAACATCATCAGCGTCAACAACTTCGTCATCTGCAGATTCAGCTGACTCTGTAAGTTCAGAGGATCGTGATGATCATGTCTAGGCGTTTTCGAAGATTAATCGGCTTGACAGTGGCTTTTCTGGTAGCGATTGGTTTATTGAGTGCGTGTGGTCGCGCTGGCACACAAAAGGTCAGCGCGCCGGTGACCAAACAAACTAATATTAACTTTGCGGTGGGACAGTCTGTTGATGCATTGCCATTGTATGTGGCCGAGACACAAGGCTATTTTAAGCAGGCCAAACTGCGGGTGACTTTGACCAATGTTGCCACAGCAAACGATCGCATCAGTGGTATAAGTACCCATCAGTTTGACGGCGCGATTAGTGGTTTACCAGAAATGATGATGACCAGTGGAACTCATCCGACTAGTCAGATAGTCGCTAATGCGACCAACTATGTAGCGTTGATGACAACTGATGATGATGTCACCAAAATGAAGCAACTCAAGGGCAAAACGATTGGGACATTAGCAAACTCGACCCAGGCGTATGCCACTGACCTGTTGCTGGCAGCTAATAAGCTTAGTGATGACGATGTCACGATAAAAACGACGAGTAGTCAAACGGAATTAATGACAGCCGCGACGGGACATACTGCCAGTGCAGTTGGTTTAACGGATCCAAACGCCAGCGTGCTTCGGCGTGAGGGTGCGCGAACACTAGCGCAGACCAAGCCGAATCAAGCGAACACTGGAATTGTGTTCGGAAATGCCGTTTTAAGACGGCATCCGGCGGCCGTCCGCGCATTTATGCGTGCCTATAACCAAGCGGTCGATTACATTAATGCGCATCCAAACACGACTGATTACCAACAAATTCTAGTGGGCAAACTTGGCTATCCGGGTGATGGACTTAATGCATTGGCGTTACCACACTTTGCAACTGCCGATGCGGTCAGCAAGCAATCAGTCAGCAATGTGCGGCGTTGGCTTTTGACTAAAAACACAGGTTTACGACTGGCGACGGTTGGACAATATCGCGCAACGATATTGTCAGAGAGTAAATAAACGTAAATTTTTAAATGAATGAGGACAGATTATGTTAATGAAGGTTTTGAGCTTTATAACCACGTTTGCAGTCGCAATTTACGGAATTTGGGTCATTATCGCGGCACAACGAAAAAAGAGTCGGCCCGCGTCTCAGCAGTACCAACTGTGGCTTTTGGCTGGTGGAATTCTAATTTTGTGTCAGGTGTTATTTAGCGATAATAAGCTGCTTGGTGTGGGATTATTATTGTTAGGTTGTATTGTTGTCTCAGCCGTTAATTACTTTGTTGATCGCGATGAACACGAGACGATTAACTGGCACGCTCATGTATTACGCGGTTTGCTGGAACTAGTGTTGGTTGTTTGGGCCGCTTTTGTCGGTTAGTGGCATAATAAAAATGATGAAACTTTAAGCGTAGGAGCAGATAGTGATGAGTAAAAGTGTCTTAATTACTGGTGCAACCCGTGGGATTGGGTTGGCATTGGCACAAAAGTACATGGCAGATGGTGATCTTGTTTTGGTGGGGACGCGTGATTTAAATCTCGGTCTAGATGTCGTGGATGAATTACGTGCCAACGGTGGTCAAGCTCGTTTGTTACAAATCGATTTGACGGATCATGGCAGTGTGATGCAAGCCGGTCAGTGGATTGGTGAGCAGTTTGGCAAACTGGATCTGTTGATCAATAACGCCGGTGTGTTTGACGATCACGACATTCAAGCCAGCCGCGAAGATGCTGAAAGTTTGCACCAGACGTTTGATGTCAACGTTATGGGGACTTACCTTGTGACCCAGCAGATGCTCCCATGGTTACAGGCTGCGGATGATGGCATGGTAATCAGTATGTCAGACGAACTCGCGACGTTTGCGAACTTTGCTGAGAGCACGCCGACGACCGGGCTGGGTCAACGCATTTCGCGAATGGGTGTGAATGCGATGACGGTCTTGCTTCAAAACGAGTATCAGGATAAAGTGCATTTTCGTGCAGTTACACCAGGACCAATTGCCAGCAGCCCAGCGCGTCAAGGACAACCTGTATCAGTGGCTGTTGATCTGATTCAGAAAATTGATCAGCATCGAGGCATCGATTGGGACGGTAAACTAATTGGCGCTAATGGTGTGTTGCCGTTTTAGGTAATGCAATAAAATAATCCAGCAATCAATCTTTTTGGCGATTGATTGCTGGATTATTTTTAGTCTCGTAGATATTTGCTAAGTCGGCCTAGGTCCTGAGAACTTAACTGTCCGATATAAGATAGCTTAGTTGACATTATAGGCAGTTGATAAGTTTTGATAGTTTCAACCCAGGATTTTTTGGGCAACCCAGATTGCTCCCAATCATCAATAGAAACGTATTTTGCTTTAATGGCCGGTGATTTGGTGACAGATTTGGTGGTTAAACGAAAGACAATATAATCTGTGTTCGTCTTTCGAAGAAAAAGAACTGGCCGTTGTTTTCCGCCTTAAACTTCTACAAAAGCGACAAAAGCCCAATAAAGATGATTTTGCATCAATACCCTCCGTCATCAGAGAGAAACTCGTTGGCAGATTGTTGATCGTTTACTTTGAGTGTAGGCAGATTATAGCTAACGTTGATTAACGTGGCCACGTCAAAATCGCTTTGAGTGACCGCTGGCGAAACGGGAATTTTCCCTGTTCTGCTGATTTCAGCATAAACCATACTAATTAAATTTGATGATGAAATACCAGCTTTGTTTAAAATATACTCAGCGGATTCATAAACACCCTTGTCAATAGAATATTGAATCCTTTTTTTAATCATTTCGCTCATCGAATCACTCCTTTGTGGCTCATTTGCCATTTAATGACATCAAATGGTTTTAAATATCTTTAAACGGCCAATTTGTTTAAATACCTGTTCAAGGTCCAAACAAACCTCGTGCACATCGAAATTTTAAAGCACTTCTGTTAAGTTTTTAAATCCCGTAGGTTATCATTAAGAAAAATCAATAGGGGTTTGAATATGCTGAAAAACAAGTGGATCCAAATGTTGAGCCCGTGGGTTGTTTTTATTGCTGTTGCACTATTATTTGGCCAATTTAGTAAAGCTTTAGGTGGTGGTGTGACATATTTAGTCGTGTATGAAGTCGTCATGTTTGCTATCTTATGGCTGCTCAATCGTTTTTGGCTGAATGTGCCCATATATTTGCAACCAACGACGCGGCCAAAGTCCTTAATCTTGCTAAACTGGTTGACCATCGTGATTGCATTGGAAATCGGGGTCGTTTTGATCATGAATCACAACGGGCAATTCTGGTTAGCACTGGCAACGCTTATTTTTGTAGGTACTACTGAGGAATTTGCATTCCGAGGGCTCATCCTACCGTTAGCAAGTCGACTTGGGAGTGGTAAAAGTCAATTGTGGACAGGTGTTATTATTTCCAGTTTACTGTTTGGGTTGGCTCATAGCGTTAATCTGTTTCAACAGTCAGTCCCAGTCACTATCTTCCAGATGGGCTACACCTTTGCATTTGGGGTACTACTAGCCGCGCTGTATCTGCGAACTGGAAGCTTGGTTTTTCCAATATTACTGCATGGCGTTAATGACTTTTTGAGTACTTACAGCAGTGGTGGACTTCATCATTCACAAGTCAGCGTGACCGGGATTGTGATTGCCATAGTTTTTCTCGGTACTGGGGTATTTTTACTGCGGCGCACCAAACAAAGAGAGATCACCCAACCGATCAGCGCGTCTGCATCGCTGTCATGAAGAGCCTCAACGTGGTAATCGACATCTAAAAAGTTCTGATCAATGGAAACGTCTTTTGACGCTTCTTTTTTTCAGTCAAAAGGAAACTTTGTAAGCGATTACAAAACGTGTAAACTTAATGACATAAGACCGTTGATATTTAGTTGACGACTAGGAGGTTGTGTAAATGAGTATTATTGTGACAGGGCACGATTTCAATTTACAAACAGCACATACCAGCTATCTAATGGGCGTGTTGGAGAATGGCGAAATGGGCCAGTATTATTACGGCCCACGCTTGGGTGACAAAGTGAATTATGCTGATTTTCGTCACCGCGAATTTCGGTCAGTCACACCAACACTGACCGAAGCACAAGCGGATGTAACCATGAGCATGATTAAGCAGGAATACCCGAGTTACGGGCATGGCGATTTTCGCTATCCAGCGTATCAAGTGACCTATGATAACGGCGCGCGGATTTCTGAATTTGAGTATCAGGATTACGAAATTGAAGATGGCAAATCTAAACTAGGTGACCTGCCCTCGGCAAGCGCAGCGGCAGATGACCAACATGTACAAACGTTGCATGTTCACTTATTGGAGAAGCAGAGTGGACTCCAGTTGACGCTCAATTATAGCGTGTTTGAAGACGAGGATATGATTGTTAGGAGTGCGACCTTTGCCAACACAGGGACCACTGATTTGAAGTTGAATGCCGCGTTGAGTGCCAGCCTCGATCTTTCTGATGACCAATATGACATGGTCCAATTATCGGGTGCCTGGGCGCGTGAACGGCATTTGTACCGTCGGCCATTAACGCGCGGTGTTCAGGCCATTAGCAGCACACGAAATGCCAGCAGTGCACAGCAAAGCCCATTTTTAGCGTTAGCACGTAAACAGACGACTGAGCAAGCTGGAGATGTTTATGGGTTCAATTTAGAGTATAGCGGTAACTTTTTGGCACAGGTTGAGGTCGATTCTTACAATGTCACCCGGGTCACGATGGGCATCAACCCGTTTGAATTTGGCTGGCAGTTAAAGCCACGGACACGTTTTCAGACACCAGAAGTGATGATGACGTTTGCCAACAATGGGTTTAATGGCATGAGCCACAATTTTCACCGCTTTTTGACGAATCATTTAATTTCTCAACGCTGGGTTAAAAAGCCTCGACCCGTATTGATCAATAACTGGGAAGCCACCTACTTTGACTTCAATGAACAGAAACTTCTGGACATTGCCAAGTCTGCTAAGTCATTGGGTATTGAACTGTTTGTGCTAGATGATGGTTGGTTTGGCAAACGCAATGATGACCATACTTCACTAGGGGATTGGCAAGTTAACCTGGCAAAGTTACCTAATGGGTTGAGTGGACTGGCGAATAAAGTACACGATCTTGGTCTGCAATTCGGTTTGTGGTTCGAGCCAGAGATGATTTCAAAGGAAAGCAAGCTGTATATTAAACACCCTGAATGGACCATTCATGTGCCGGACCGGCGGATGACACCGGCGCGAAATCAGTTCGTGCTGGATTTCTCCAGACAGGAAGTGGTCGATTACCTGTTTGACCAAATCGCCGCGGCAATTCGCGAAACACACCTCGATTACATCAAGTGGGATATGAACCGGCACATCACCGAAATGTTTAGTTTGGCCTTACCGGCAGAGCAGCAGGAAGAGTTGCCGCATCGTTATATTCTAGGCGTATACCAGTTGTATGAACGATTGACCAGCGCCTTTCCAAACGTGTTATTTGAGTCTTGTTCATCTGGTGGTGGCCGTTTTGACGCCGGTATGCTGTATTACGCGCCACAAACATGGACCAGTGACGATACCGATGCCATTGAGCGGCTCAAGATTCAGTGGGGCACGTCGATGATTTATCCTTTGAGTACAATGGGGGCACACGTATCGGCAGTTCCGAATCATCAGGACCGCCGTGTTACGTCATTAGCGACACGCGCTGACGTGGCTTACTTTGGTGTGCTTGGTTATGAGTTGGATATTAGCAAAATGGCACCAGCAGAAAAGGCAACAGTGGTCGAGCAGATCAAGTTTTACAAACAATACCGCGAGTTGTTCCAGCAAGGCACATTTATTCGTTTGCAAAGTCCTTATGACGGAGATGGCAACGTTACTTCATGGATGGTGGTTAGCGGTGACCAAACAACAGCGATTGCTGGGCGTTATCAGGTGTTGGCAGAACCCAATCCAGGGTATCGTCGGTTGAAGTTTGCAGGTCTGAACCCTGATTTGCAATACACGATTGAAGGTGTTGATGGACAATTTTCTGGCCAGCAGTTGATGAGTGCCGGAATTTTCATTCCAGCATTATTTGATGAACGTGCCGACAATAAGATGCACACGTTTGATTTCGACGCCAAACTTTATGTCATCAAGGCTGTTTGAACATTGGTGTACTGATTGTGGCCCTTTCACGCATTCATTAATGCTCGACAAAGAGCCATCCAAATGTCGATTCGTGATTGAACGATTGAAGCCCTAGCGCCCTCAAACGCTGATAAGGCACGTGTCTACGATTCTTAGCTCAGTAATTCGATATGATTACTGGGCTTTTTTTAGTATACGTGGCACACTATCCCTGCATAAGAAAATTATTGAGGTGAGGGGATGAGCAAAATGCTCAAAAATAAGTGGGTTAGATTGGTGACGCCAGTTATAGTCGTGTGGGTCTACTTAGCTGTGGTACATTTGCTTCAAAGCGTGTTACCCAAATCATTTGTCATTTCTTTATTATTGGAATTAGGTTTGTTTCTGATTCCGTTGGCTCTGAATCTCGGGTGGCTTCATCAGGAGATTGGCATTCGGACAACGGCACATGGTGGACGTTTGTGGCGAGCAAACTGGTACGGTATTTATGTTCTGATATTGACCCTTGCGAAACTCTTTACTAGGGTGTTTGTAAAAGGACATACGAATAATGTGCTGAATCTGTTTATTTTAGCCATGGCTGTTGGTCTTGGTGAAGAGTATGTTTTTCGTGGTCTGGTCTTGCCACTTGCGATTAAGGCTTTTTCAGGCAAACGTCAGCTTTTTTGGGGCGTGATGGTCTCCAGTCTTTTGTTCGGACTGACACATTTAGCCAATCTGTTTCAACAGCCACTGCTTGCCACGGCTGAACAAGTGCTGATGGCCTTCGCAATCGGAACACTTCTGGCGGCTGTCTATCTGAAAACGGGTAATATTATTTTTGCGATGGTTACACATGCGTTACAGGACTTTCAAGTTTTTCTGTCAAACGTATATGTGCAGCCTGTACTTCCAGTCGCAGTGTCGGTTAGTTTTGTCGTAATTGTGTTAGTAATCGTCTGGTTAACGTTACGGCCAACAAAAAAGCGGACCATTAGTCTGGCACCTCTGGGTATTTAGGTTGTATACGCATTTTTGTAGTGGCACTTTAGTATTACAAATCACAAAATAGAACAATGTTAATAAAGCATAAATAGCACTATATTTGCAGAATGTAAATCCAATTTGTTGGG
>DMZB01000031.1 GCA_003482405.1 Lactobacillus sp.
TCACGTAGAAGAAGTGTTTGCCATCTAGAGACATTCCGCTTAGACCGCCATTGAAGAGTTCTTTTTCTAAAACATCACCATATTCACCTTTTGCTTCAATCTGCAACATTTGTTTGGCAAAGAAAGACATACCAACGGAGGCACAGGTCTCTCCATACATGGTATCGTTTGGTAAATCATAATCGTAAGTGAAAGATTCACCCGTTGTCGTTGATCCAATGTTACCGGTAATGTACATCCGCCGTTTAACAATGTCATTCCAGAATCTATGGCAAGCATCGAGCAGATCTTGGTCATGGGTCAATCGTGCCACAGAAGCCATTCCAGTACAGAGGTAGACGACACGGACGGCATGGCCTTCCGCGGTCGGTTGATCCTTAATTGGTTTATCAGCTAAATAGTACGTCCGCGGCATGTCACGCATGTTGGGAATCAAATCGCGATCGAGACCATCAGCTTCATTTTGTTTGTCAAAGAAATCAGGATCAACGCCGCGCTCGTTAAGAAAGTAATGGGCCATGTTCAAGTAGCGCTGATCATCTGTCACTTCGTATAATTTGACAAGGGCCAATTCGATTTCTGGATGGCCATCATAGCCATGAATTTGGTTTGAATCAGGACCAAAGTTTTGGCAAATACAGTCTGCCATTTTAACGGCAATTGTTAATGCTTTGACACTATTTGTTGCCTTGTAGTAGGCAACACCAGCTTCGATGTAATGCCCCATTGTATAGAGTTCGTGAGACTGCTGAAGGCGTTTGAACTTACGCTTTGGTTCATCAATTTGAAAAAGTGTCGATAGATAACCGCTGTCTTCTTGAGCATCTGCAATAAGGTCAACTAATGCATCGGTAATTGTCTTTAAGGCTTGGTCAGGCTGATAACTAAAAGAGTAAGCGGCGGCTTCGAGCCATTTGTAGACATCCGTATCCTGAAATGGGAACCCATAATGATGTCCTTTTTGTCTACCAGCCGCGATTTTCAGATTAGCAATGGCATGGCTATTCTTATTGACCCCATTATTTTGAGGATCCTCCGAAATATTAACGCTGGCCTCATCATTCATGACCGACCATTGGTAGGGGAGAACTTCTTTGGTTACTAACTGTTGATAATGAGACCAAAACTTTGACGTGATTTTAACGTGATTAAGCTTGGGTGTAAAAAGTGTTTGCATGTTTAAGAATCCTTTCCTGCAGATTTACTTAATTGTTTGCGTGACGTTGTGCTAATTCTTGCGTCACGATTGGTTCATGTTTTTCCCAACGACGGTAGAAAATCATGCAAACCGCGCTGAGTGCGTAAATGAGCACGGGTACCCAAATGAAGGTAAAATTAATTGCTGACAAACTTTGACCACTTTGAACGGTTTTAGCCGCAGTGAAACCAAAACTTGCAAGAATCCGTGCAGCGATGAACGAGCCAATTCCGGATCCCATCTGAATACAGAACGATGCCCCCATTGCAGTCAAGAAGCCATTGGCCCGAATGCCATTTTTCCATTCACCAAAATCAACGGTGTCACCAACCATGGAGAAGAACATGGTCATTGCAGAACCAGAGCCGATACAAGCCAGTGACCAGCCGATTAAACCTGATGTTACGTTTGTCCCAGCCATACCGATCCAGATTTGTCCCAGCATAGTTAACCCGAGCATTAAAATCGTGGTGCCCCATTTGTGCAAATACTTAACAATAAACGGTACCGAGGCCATTCCGAGAATCTGGATAATTGAGAACCCGTTAAAAATTGAAATTAACGCCTTGTCATTTAAATTGTACTGGAAATAATAAGGTAAAGCGGCGTTTCTAGCCGAGTAGGCAGTCCACAGCAAGAGGTTAGCTAAAACAATGAGTACCCACGGCCAGTTATTTTTGGTTGCTTTGAGACTCTCACGAATGGTGATGATTTTTTCCTGGCTGACATTTTTTTCACGCATATCAAGAAAAGCAATCATCAAGAAAATAAATGCGATAATGGCGTACACACCGACAGCCAGTGACCAGCCTCGACGATCATTACCGTGTCCTAGAAATGAGGCTAGAGGAATCACGAAGGTGACGGCAAAAAAGTTACCAACGTTACCTAATACCATCCGAATTGAATTTGCTGATGTACGTTCATCCGAATTTGACGTTAAGTTTGGCAACACAGATGTAATTGGTGTCGAGAGCGCTGTGTAAGCTAACTCAGCAATGATGTACATCGCGCCGGCGTACAGCACTTTCATCGTGCCTGATAGAGCCGGGGTGGTAAATAGTAACCAGATTGAAATTGTAAATGGCAGGGCCATCCACAAGAACCATGGCCGATTCTTACCGTATTTGCTGTGCGTGTGATCAACTAGAACACCCATTACTGGGGCGCCTAGTGCGTCAATGAAACGTCCGATTAAGAGTAAGACCCCGGCCGTTCCAACATTCAGGCCAAAAACATTGGTGAAGAAGTACAGCATGTATGAACCAACGAGCGTGTATAGCAGATTCCCAGCCATGTCAGTGAATCCATACGTCAATTTGCGATGAAACGGAAGTTTGTCACTTGATAATAAGGCCTGAGCGGTTGCTACGTTTTGATCAGTTTGATCGGTCTGAGCATTCATAATTTTCCTCCAAGATTTTTTGTTTTAGTAACACTACTTTGATGTACCTTTGGCATCCTTGGCCAAACTCATGTACGTCAGACCCATTAATCCCATGACACTGATGATTGTGATGAGATTGTTTGGAATCTGACGATCATAAACAAGCCATGCTACGATAATTAATGCAATTTGAAGTCCCCAAGAGAGGATTGATTGGCCCGCAAAATGAAATGATAGCAATTTCATGGTGTTTTCCCTTCAATTGAATCGAACGTTCACCAGTTACCTCACATAGCTCGTTATGCAGTGGCCTAAGGAACGCTCGAAAAATAGTTGTTATGTGCACTAACAAACAAAAAATATTGTAAGCCCTTTCAATTATCATAAAAGGTCGCTATTATGATAATTGGTTACAAAAACCGACATTAGTCTAAAATTTAAGGCTGGTATAGTCACTTTTTAATACATTTAGTGATGATTTCCGACATCGAAAGAAAGGATGACTGACTGATGCGCTATTTCTCTTTTACACTGGATAAACCGGTTTTGTACTATAAGGGTGGCGAGTTTGCGTCGAAAGAAGTTTGGCAACATCAGCCCGTGAACCATAAAGGCGATTACGAAATCATTCTGTGCATGAAAGGTAATATCAGCGTACAGATCAATAATGAGCAATTCGTTATCCATCCACATGAGGTGATGATTGTTCCACCCTATACCGACTTTTGTGGCTGCCGGCCATCCGATCCGCCGGTAGACTTTTACTGGTTGCATTTTTTTAGTCAATTTAAAGAACGCGCGTTTAATTCAAGTGCCGCTACTGTACTGAGTGACTGGTTGAAGCAAGCTGAAAGTCGGCAACAGCTCGTGTTACCACGCGTCTTTACCCCGGATAATGTTGATCAGATTGCCGTTCAGATTCACCAGATTTTGGCGATTCAGGATAATCCGGTAGTTCTTGGACAACGTGATTTTTTAACGTCTGCTTTATTGATTCAGTTGTTTGATAGTTATGCCGCTCACGAAAAAGAAAATCATGAGGGCGGTAAGATGAAGTTCATCAAGGAATGGATTCGTGTCAACATGAGTAGTGAGCTTTCAGTCGACGAAATTGCCACGGCAGTTCAACTGAGTCCAGACTATTTGACGCGGTTATTCAAACAGGCAATGGGGATAACGACCTTACAATATTTGACTCGGCTAAAGATTGAAGTTGCGACATTGCTACTTGTTCGAACAGAAATGACGGTCAAAGAAATTGCTGCATATTCTTATTTCAACGACGCTAAAACGTTTATGCGGCGATTCCGTTCACAAGTGGGGATGTCACCAACTGAGTATCGGCGTTCTTACACCTCAATTCACTTGAACAATCCGCATGTTGATCCGCAGATTCCATTGCCAAAAGAGATTAGTGACTTGATTACTTTTATTCCTGAAAATGGCACCGTGAGAAATGTGAAACGGCGTTGATTTGAGTCGCTAATTTGCGTTAATTACATTGATAAGGCAAACACAAATAGGGCATTTATGAGAATTTGCTTCCCATAAATGCCCTATTTGTGGATGTAAAAAATGTCACGAAATATTTTAAACCTTACGAGCATTGCTGTGCTATTAATAATGCAGTCGATAACTTGTCCCTTATAA
>DMZB01000074.1 GCA_003482405.1 Lactobacillus sp.
GGACACCAGATGCACGGTTGAACTCTATCAACTTTATATGGCATTGCTGTATTTGCGGTTCGAATAGACATGTCTGAATGGAAAATCGAAAATGAGCAAGCGAAGAGCTTGTGGCATAAGTTTATCTTGGACGAACGATGTGAGTGATAACGCCTTCCAAAATCCTGAGAATTCCGCTTATCCCAATATCACCCCATTTCCAAGTTCGGAAATGGGGTGCTATTGGGTTAAGCGGAATTCTCAGGACTTTGGAACGCGTTATCACTCACATCGTTCGTCCAAGATAAACTTATGTCACAAGCTCTTCGTTTGCTCATTTTCGATTTTTCATTCAGACAGGTTTATTCGAACTGCAAATACAGCCATGCCACATAAAGTTGAAAGAGTTCAACCGTGTTTTTGGGGTCCAGATGCGTGGTGTCGGCCAACCGTTGCAGGCGGTAATTTAACGTGTTGCGGTGAATGTGCAGGTTTTCTGCTGCCTGAACCATATTACCGTTATCCTTGATGTACTGTCCCAAAGTTTCCAGCAAGCCTTCACCCATTTCGGTCCGCGTCAACTTGCGCAACGTTTCTTTGGTTTGTTCAACGTCAATCCGTGCAGTTAGAAGGGCGTTTGTAAACTGCACTTGATCAAAACGAACTAATTGATCATCTTTAAGCACATTGCGGATTTTCAGCGCGGTCATGGCTTCCTGAACAGAAGTACCGATTTGAGCCGTCTTTGTCCCAATGCCAATACTCGTGTGATGTGCTTGGGCTAACTTAACCATACGTTGAACGGTCGTATCGTGACTGGTAAGGATAATCAGCGTGTTAAGTGAGGTAAGTAGTTGGTAATCGTCGTTGTCTTTTTTTACAAACGAAAAGTCTTTCGCCTGTAAGGCAATGGCGATTCTTGGAATTTGAATGTTGATTTTTAACTGTTCGGCTTCGAGTAATAGGGTCGTTTGCTGATCGATGGGTCCAGTGACCTGAATCCACTGGTACAGAAAACGATTAACACGACTTTCATAACGTTTGCGTGCCTCATCACTGCTGGCTTGAGAGATCAAGAGTTCCGTGGCGGTACTGAGTAACGAAGCTAGCGGTTCAACCTTATCCGGTGTGCCAGTGATCCCAATCACACCAATAATTTGACGGTTATAAAACACCGGCATGTTGACACCAGGTTGTCCGTGTTCCCCGTACGACTGCTGCATAATCAATGCGTGACCAGCATGAATGGCGTTCACGGCACCAAGATGTAATGAACCAATGCGCTCCTTATCACCACTGGCAATAATTGTGCCAGATTCGTCCATCATGTTGATATTGTATGGAATTTGATGCATCATCCGGTCCACGATTGATTGAGCAAGCTTTGGATCTAATTTCACAACGTTTCAACACCTTTCTAAAAGCGTTTTCAGGGTAAGTTTATCATTTACTTTGTGAAAATATTCAATATTAATCATAAGAAACAAAAGAATGTCGATGTGAACAAAACAGTCAATTGTTTGTTGTGCAAACTAACAACGTTCAAGCCTAACTGATAGGCAATAACGATTTAATGCAGGATGATTGACAGCTTAAGTCGTGCATAATGATAAATAAAATATTTAGTGATGAAAGGCACAAACAGTTCAAAAGACTGTTTTTATAAGATTAACCTGTTACAGTACGTAAAGTCAATGGATTATAAATTGTTCAAACGAACAAAAAAGAGTGTGCTTATTCAGTTTTTTTCCAATTGTTTGAGAGTACGACGAGTTTACAATGAAAGCGTAATCAAAAGACGGCTCGAAAGGAGACTTTTTTTATGAAAGTTGGATTTGTTGGATTAGGTATTATGGGGAAACCCATGGCAAAGAATCTTGTTAAAGCGGGGCATGATGTTACGGTTTTCGACTTTAACAAAGACAGCATGAAAGAATTAACTGACGCAGGTGCTAAGTCAGCAGAAACTGGCAAGGCTGTTGCGGAAGCTTCTGACGTTGTCATCACGATGGTACCAAATTCTCCAAACGTAGAAGCAGCCTTATTTAACGAAAATGGGATTGCTGAAGGGCTTACAGCTGGCAAGACTGTGATCGACATGAGTTCTATTAACCCATTGGAAAGTCAAAAGTTTGCTAAGCGCTTAGCTGAACAGGATGTTGACTTCTTGGATGCCCCAGTTTCTGGTGGTGAACCAAAAGCAATCGATGGATCCATCGCCATCATGGTTGGTGGTAAGAAAGAAACCTTCGACAAGTTCAGTGATTTATTGGGCGTGATGGGCGGCAGCATTACCTATGTTGGTGCAGTCGGTGCTGGTAACACAACCAAACTTGCTAACCAAGTAATCGTTGCATTGAACATTGCGGCGGTCAGCGAAGGATTTGCCTTAGCTGAAAAGGCTGGCTTGGATCCAAAGATGGTCTTTGATGCCATTCACACTGGTTTGGCCGGCAGTACCGTTATGGACGCCAAGGTACCAATGATTATCGACCGTAACTTCAAGCCAGGATTCCGTGTAGATTTGCATATCAAGGACTTACAGAATGCTTTGGATACGTCACATTCGTTGAACGTTTCCTTGCCATTGACTGCCGAAGTTATGGAAATCTTGCAAGTTGTTAAGAATGACGGGAACGGTAGCGACGACCATTCAGCAATCGCCAAGTACTACGAAAAAATCAACAATTTAAAAATCGAAAAGAAATAATGTTTGAAGTGGGAGGGCAACCTCCTATATTTTTGCGAAAATAAGTGAAGGAGTGATCATTGTGGGCACACCAAAGATTGCCAAAATGGACGTGTATCCAGTTGCCGGATATGACAGTATGTTACTAAACTTAAGCGGTGCGCATGGACCGTACTTTACACGTAACGTGGTCGTTTTAACTACCGATCAAGACGAAGTTGGGGTTGGTGAAATCCCTGGCGGTCAAAAAATCACGCAAACGTTGGAAGACGCGAAGGACTTGGTTGTCGGTAAGACGTTGGGTGAATACAAACAAGTACTACAGTCAATTCGCGATAAATACGCTTATCTCGATAATGGTGGCCGTGGTCAACAGACCTTTGACCTGCGGACGACGATCCACGCAGTAACAGCAATTGAATCTGCCTTTTTAGACCTGCTTGGTAAATATTTGAAGGTGCCTGTTGCTGCTTTATTGGGCGATGGTCAACAACGTGAGAAAATCGATGTGTTGGGTTACCTGTTTTACATCGGTGATCGTAACAAAACGGACCTTCCTTATTTGAGCGGGGACGATGACACAGATGACTGGGGTCGCATTCGTCGGGAAGCAGCCTTAACACCAGATCAGATCGTAGCCGAAGCCAAGGCCGCTTACAAACGTTATGGATTTAAGACCTTTAAGTTAAAGGGTGGTGTGTTTGATGGTGAAGAAGAAGTTAAAGCTATCATGGCACTGCATAAAGCCTTTCCAGAGGCAAAGCTAGACCTCGATCCAAATGGTGCCTGGTCCTTAAAGAACGCGATTCACTATGCCAATGAAATGAAGGGTGTTTTGACTTACGCCGAAGATCCATGTGGTGCAGAAGATGGTTTCTCTGGCCGTGAAATCTTAAACGAATTCCGTAAAGCCACGTTCCTACCGACTGCCACAAAC
>DMZB01000130.1 GCA_003482405.1 Lactobacillus sp.
ATGGGTATAAGAGGCAGATCAGAAACTTCGCTACTATTTCCCGAAGGGAACACAGTTTGATCAGGTTTCAGAAGCCAATATTCAACGAGCCACAGCGCTTATCAATAACAAACCCAGAAAATGTCTCCATTGGCAAACCCCAGTTCAAGCAGTGAGCAAGCCTCTTTCTAGGTGGTAACTTTATTATTGCAATCTAGGATTCAGGTCCTGATTTTCAAGCCCGAACCTGATATTTTGCGCTACATTCATAAATGGCAACAAAGCATAATTCTGAAAGACCATTGCCAACTTACGATCTTTTGGTGGCAAGTCCGTGACATCGCGATCATTAAAATAAATACGTCCGTCTGTTACGCTGGTCAAACCAGCGATCATTCGTAAAAGCGTACTTTTGCCGGAACCAGAAGGCCCGACCATGACGAAAAACTCACCGGGTTCGATCTCTACGGAAACATCGGATAGCACCTTAGTATTGCCAAAATCTTTGGACACGTTCGCTAATCGAATACTCACTTCTCCTCAACTCCTTACCTTAATGCTAAGGTTAACGGTCGTTTGTAAAAAACCGCGGCAAGAGGCTGTATTGTTTCTGTAAGTTTTCTGTAAAGCTAGCTATTTATGCCGGAAAACAGAGATTTTTTTCAGAAATTGTTTAATTTTTGCGATAAAAAAAGAGCACACCTGCTTCACAACCACCAGTTATCAGCAAGAATGGTGGTTTTGGAGCAGGTGTGCTTTTTAACGTTCGTTCATTAACTATCAAGCCACATTAATTTCCATGATGAACCGCAATCAATTTCTGTTGCATCTCAGCCAACTTCGGCGTGAGATAAACCGGGTAAAAATCAGGATTAACAAGCCGCTGGGTGGCTTCTGGCAAGGCCGCTAAAGTTTCGCGGGTATATTTTTGGATCGCGAAAACATCAGTTGGTACATCAGCAGTGTGGCCAGGTGCGAACACCGGTTGCAACAATGGCTTGGCCGTGAAATCAGCAAGCGTGACCCGTGTCTGGGTTGCCAAAGGATTAGCATTAACGACGGCGATTGTTTCCGGTAAAATTTCGTCTGCCAAAGCAATGACATCAGCAAAAGCACGATGACTGTCACGGTGGTATAAGCGATAAACTTGTTTATGGCCTGGCAATGTCGTCTTTTCGCGACTAGCGCTGACTTTGATCTTCGGCTGCCATTGACCATCCGTTTGCAGAGCCGCCATTTTGTAGACCCCACTCAAAACAGGCGACGAGGCACTAGTGATCAGCTTTTCGCCAATACCGAAGTTGTCAATCGGTGCTCCTTCTTTTAGCAACGATTGGATCACAGTTTCATCTAGGGCATTTGAAGCGGTGATTTTGGCATCCTGAAAACCTGCCGCATCCAGCATCACTCGCGCTTGTTTAGCTAACTGGGTGATATCGCCCGAATCAATTCGGATACCCACAGGCTGATGCCCTGTTGCACGCAGCTCCTTGAAGATTGTGATCGCATTTGGCACCCCGGACTTCAGAACATCATAAGTATCGACCAGCAAGGCACTATTATCTGGATACACCTTAGCCCATGCGCGAAAAGCCGTCAGCTCGTCACTAAACGATTCAACCCAACTGTGTGCCATTGTGCCCGCAGCCGGAATATGGAATAGCTGGGCTGCCAAAACATTCGACGTGCTGGCACAGCCGCCAATGACAGCTGCCCGCGCGCCATATACTGAAGCATCTGGGCCTTGTGCCCGGCGCGCGCCAAACTCCATCACAGGACGACCTTCTGCCGCCGCGGTAATCCGCCGCGCCTTCGTGGCAATCAGTGACTGATGATTCACCAAATTTAGCAAAAGCGTCTCCAGCAATTGCACCTGCATCAGTGGCCCTTCTACAGTAAGCAGCGGTTCCCGTGGAAAAACCGGCGTGCCTTCTGGTAAAGCAGTCACCCTGCAAGCAAGTTTCATCGTCGCAAGCTCATTTAGAAAAGTCTCTGAGTAAAGATTCAAGGAACGCAAGTAGTCGATATCAGCATCGTCAAAATGAAACGCCTGCAAAGCTTCCACTACCTGTTGCAACCCAGCGGCGATGACAAAACTACCGTGATCCGGAACCGTGCGATAAAAAATATCAAAAACAGCCTGATCTGTATGCGGCAAGGTCGCACAATAACCGTTGGCCATTGAAAACTCGTATAAATCAGTTAACATGGCATGATTCATATTCATTTTAATAAAACCTTCTTTTATGACGTCTCAACACTAATCGATAACGGTTGCTCCCAGCACATGGGCAAAATGATCAAGTGCCCAATCTTGCCCAGCTGGTGTCAATGCAGCGACTGCCTTCTGATGAACAACTATCTGGTAATTCAGGTTGTAGGCATCCACTGCAGTATGCAACACACAAATATCCGTGCAAACGCCAACTAAATGAACAGTCGCAATTTTCCGTTCGCGCAGGCGCAAATCTAGGGGCGTCCCGGCAAAAGCAGAATATCGGGTCTTATCAAACATATTGACATGATCTTCGGCTTGATGCGCGTCGTACCAAGGCGCCAGCGAACCATAAAAAGCACGTCCCCACGTAC
>DMZB01000069.1 GCA_003482405.1 Lactobacillus sp.
CAAAATACGGATTGACTGAAGCAGACATCATGAACCATGGTTATAAGATTTACACGACATTGGATCAAACGCAGCAAAGCACGATGCAAAGTTTGTTCAAGAATTCAGCCAATTTTCCTGCGAATGCGTCTGACGGTACCATGGTGCAAGCGGCAAGCATTGCCATGGATCCTTCTAACGGTGGTGTGACAGCCGTAATGGGGGGCCGCGGTGAGCATGTCTTTCGTGGATTTAACCGAGCGACACAATCGCTTCGGTCACCAGGATCGACGATCAAACCGTTTGCCGTTTATACGCCAGCACTTCAAAATGGCTATTATTATGACTCAGAGCTTCAGGATAAAAAACAATCCTATGGTACCAATCATTATTCGCCAAGCAACTACGGGGATACTTACCGGGGTGAAGTGCCAATGTATCAGGCGCTACAAAATAGTTACAATGCGCCCGCGGTGTGGTTATTGAATAAGATTGGTGTTCAAAAAGGGTACGATTCTGTGGAGCGTTTCGGCATTAATTTGGATAAAACGGATAATAACCTGGCCATGGTGCTAGGTGGCATCAAGAAGGGTGTCTCACCCGAAACAATGGCGCAGGCGTTTACGACGTTTGCTAACGGCGGTAAATTAACACAAGCCCACTTTATCACTAAGATTGTTGATGCTTCCGGAAAAGTAATCGTGGATAATGACTACGATCAGCCAAAACGAATTATCAGTAAGAATGTAGCCAACGAAATGACGAGTATGATGTTAGGAACCTTCTCGCATGGGACTGGTGTTTATGCCAAACCTGCTAACTATCAGGTTGCCGGTAAAACGGGTACGACAGAAGCTGACGGCACCGGTGACAGTGCTGGGACAACCGATATGTGGGTCGATGGCTACACGCCGGATTTGGTGATGGTCAACTGGGAAGGCTTTGATCAGACTAACAAAGGGAATCACTTGGATGTCCCACAAGGCTATAATGTCAGCCAGCTCTACCGCGCCGAAATGACGAGTATGTTGCCGAATACCAAACAGACTGCGTTCACGGTCAAGGATGCCAACACACTGGCCGCGTCAGAGAGTTCTTCAGAAAGCGGTAATGTGTGGGATGAAGTGCAACAAGGTGCTGGCAAGGTCGGCAAGTCGATCGGCAAGGGGGCCGATTCACTGCTTCAAAAAGCCGGTGATTTATGGAATCAATTTACTGGAATTCTCGGGCATTGATCACTACCTGATAATTCAATGAGAATTGTAAGGCGAACAGCTGTTTCCTTTTTCTGGAAATGGTACACTAATAAGGAATTAAAAAACGAGGAGGCTACCGTTTATGGCAGCAGATATTTTGGCAGATGCACAATCCATGGCCGCAACACTACAAGCAAGTGACGAATTTAAGGCATTGAGTGATGCTTACGACACGATGAAGAAAAATGCCGACGCTTACAAGACGTTCCAAGATTTCCAATCGACGCAATTGAGTTTGCAGCAAAAGCAGGCGCAAGGGCAAAACTTAACCGAAGACGAAATGAATGGCGCTCGTGAATTAGCAACAAAAGTTGGTAATTTTGAAGAGATTAAAACACTCATGCAAAAAGAAGAGGCTGTTAATAACTTGTTGAATGAATTAAACAATGTGATTACAAAGCCAATTCAAGACTTATACAGGAACTAATTAAGGTACAAATTGCAGTCTGGTGGTAACGGGTAGTTCCGTGGCTGCCAGGCTGTTTTTTAAACTTAGTTTTTTGCACTGTAAAAGTACCTGATTTTCATGGCGAAGGATGAAATGTAATGAATAAGCAAGCATTCATTGTAACCATCAAGTGGCGATCAAAAAGAAAAAGGAGCAACCAGCATGAAGTTTATTCACACAGCAGACCTCCATTTGGACAGTCCGTTTTTAGGGCTGAAGACCTTACCGGATGTGCTATGGAAAACGATTTACGACTCAACGTTGACGGCTTTTAAACGGCTGGTAAACGATGCGATTGAGCAGCAGGTAGATTTTATTTTAATTAGCGGAGATGTGTATGATCGTCAGGATCGGGCGATTACAGCCCAAGCCGCATTTTTAACGGAAATGGAGCGGCTCAATCAGGCAAGAATACCGGTTTATTTGAGTTATGGTAATCATGACTACTTGGATGCTGCGACAGATAGCCTTCAACTTCCAGCCAACGTTCACCAGTTTGGACCGACAGTGAGCGACTTTAAATTGACCACACGTGATCAAACCAAAATAAAAATTGTTGGTTTTTCATACCCAACAAGATCTGTGACGACTGATATGGCGACAAGTTTTCCGAGCCGTGATCCACAAGCTGATGTTCAAATTGGCATGCTACATGGCTCAATTGCAGGTAAACCTGGACCGCATGACACGGATGCACCGTTTACGGTTGATGAATTGGTGTCAAAACACTATGACTACTGGGCCTTGGGCCATATTCATAAGCGACAGACTTTGCATGATGGACAACCCTGGATTATTTACCCAGGCAACATTCAGGGCCGTCATGTAAATGAATCTGGTGAAAAAGGGTACGTGCTCGTCACGAGTGAGCATGGTTCGCTTACGCCAACATTTCATTCGGTAGCCCCCGTAATTTGGCAAACTGAAAGAGTTGATTGTACTGATGTTACAGGAACCAGTGCGTTACAGAATAAAATTAGAACAACACTGCAAGATGAACATTTAGATAGCACACTCGCCCTGATTGTGGTCAATTTGATTCATACCGATCAGTTAGCTGCGGAAACTCAGCAACGGTTGGACAACGGGAGTTTATTAACCTTACTGCAGAATCAGTCGATGGCACAATTGGACAGTCAACACCAAGTGATCGTTGATGTGCGATTGACTGGCGCAGCGGCTAGTTCACCACACTTCGCACAATTAGACGAGCAATACTGGAATGAGGCTGGCATTAGCGTATTTTCTGACGAAAACATTGCGAGGACGGCCGATCAATTATTTGCCGAGCCGATGATTGCCCAAACGTTTGACAAATCTGCTGATGCGTTAAAACAAGCTGTTATGCGGCAAGTGGCGATCGCTGATAAGGAGAATTAACCATGCATATCACGCAAATTCACATTGATGGATTCGGAAAGTGGCAAAACGTTACATTTCCGGTTAACCCACAGTTGCAGGTGTTTTATGGTGCAAATGAGACTGGTAAAACAACGATTCAAAAATTTATCAGTAGTGTACTATTTGGATTCGCAACCGCCAAGCATCCAGCTGATCAATATCTGCCGAAAACCGGCGCTGGTTACGGTGGTAGTCTGACTTTTCTAGCTAATGATGCATATGCCACAAAATATCAGTTGCGGCGAACTGCTGGGAAAAACGGTGGCGATGTTGAGTTAACTAATTTGACGGCAAATCAGGTGATGCCGCCAGAATTGTTGGCACGTTTGCTGGGACCGGTTGATCGGACCTTGAATGATGCCACGTTTAATTTTGATTTGAATGGTTTGCAATTATTAACTACGGTCACACAACCAGATTTAATGGCCAATGTACAACGTGTGGGAGCCATTGGCAGTGCTGCGTGGATTCAACTGGCTGAGGAATTTGACAAGAATGCTGATGAACTTTATAAACCGCGAGGCCAAAAACCGACGCTGAATCAGCAATTAGCGACCTACCACAAGTTGCAGCAGGAATTAGCAACAGCCGAAGCCGCCTATCCACAGTTTGTTCAGCGGCAGCGTGACATCCAGTCCGGGCAGCAGGCCATCGCACAATATGCGACGCAAATCACTGAACTGTCACAACGACGTGATGAACTGGCGACGATTCAGCGCCTATGGCCGACTTTTGAGAAATATCAAGCAATGAAAACGACACTGCCAGATGTGAATGAAAAATTGATCACGGCTGAGGATTACGCGGATTTCTTAAAGCTTCAAACACAACGTGAACAGTTAATGCAAACTGCGGTTCAACAAGTTGCCCAGTTGAAAGCACAAAACGAAGACACACCAAGTGACCTACAGTTTTACATGGATCATCAAGGCGCATTTAAAGCTCAGGCAGCTTCATTTGATGAAATTGAAACTGCAATTCATGAACGTCAATTCAGTCGGCAACAAGTCGCGTCACTGGCCAAGGAACATGATCAAATCGTTGCTGATAATCAATTTAAGGAACCATTGCCAACACCACTGACAGACCGTGAGCTTGAACAAGTCAAACGTGTCAATACACAATCCAGTGCGCCGACCACGACGACAAAAACTCGTGAGCAGTGGATTACTATGGGTGTAGGTGCGGTCTTACTACTGCTTGGGTTGGTGATGACGAGTGGTGTGAAGTGGCTTTTTGTTTTACTTGGCTTGGCTGGGATTGCCGGTGGCTGGTTTAATGTGTTGGAGAAAATGCGAACACCCGCTAGCCAAGCACCATCTGATAAGTTGAGCATGGACCAAATCGGACGTGACCATCATCTGACTGGCATTCCAGTGGAGCGGTGGCAAGCTTTGCAGCCGGATATTCGCCGGTTGGAACAACTTTCACAACAGTCGCAGACACTGCAAACGAAAAGTCATCAGCTCAATGAGGATATCAATCAGTTCTTTGAACATTACCAATTTGCGGGTGAGTACTTGTCATTAGCAAATATGTCAGCAGCTGATGCCTTATTAAAGGCACGCCAGTATACTTCAGCTAATGAATTAGCGGTAGCAACGGTGCAGGGTCGATCACAACAACGTTTACAATTAATTCGTAAAAATAGTGAGATTCAGTCAAAACTCGATGATGTGACACATCAATTGCGCGATGTCATGCAACGCTATCAGGTTCAAGAACCTGCTGACTTTGAAGATCTATATCAACAACAGCTTCAACTGGCAGACCAAACGGCGGAACATCGAGCCCTAAGCAAGCAATTAACGCCTGAATGGCTGGCTAAGCTGTCTGTATTTAAGACCTTGGCGGATGTCGTTGCCGCTCATGAAAAAACGAAAACGGACTTACAGAACTGTATTGATCAACGGGATGCAACCCAACAGGATGTTGCAAATCAACAGGCCATTTTCACACAGCAAAGTCAGGACGAAACGGTTCCGGTGCTCCGCCAGCGGTTGGCCAATCAAGAGACGGCCGTGACTGAAACAACGCAACAGTGGTTGGTCGATCGGCTGAGTGCACAGTGGATTAATGGTGCGTTAAACGTTGCCTCCGCAGATCGTTTGCCTGAAATTGTTAAGCGCGCACAGGCCTACTTTGCGACCCTCACGATGGCGCATTATAATAAAATTGAGTTTGTGGATCAGACGATTCAAGCCACGACTACGAATGGAACCGTGTTTGAAGTGGGTGAATTATCACGGGGGACGGCTGAACAGTTGTACATCGCATTACGGTTGGGATTTGCAAGTGTCATGGCAGATCGGACAGCGATGCCGCTTATAATTGATGATGCCTTTGTTGATTTTGATCATTCACGCCGGCAGGCCATGTTGTCGTTGCTAAAACAACTTTCTGAGCAAACACAGGTGATTTATTTCACGGCTGACGAGCAGGCTTTAGCTTCATTCGATGACACTGAAATCACACGTTTATCGAATGTACAATAATTGAGTTAAGGCGATTTGGGAAAATATAGGTAAGGGGCGCAGTTATGGCAGAAAAACAGTTATTGTCTTTTCAGGTAGATGAACAATTTGATTTGTTTGTGCTATTAAAAGGGGCAGATGTACGCACGGCTAAAAACGGTAAACAGTTTATTCGAATGACGTTTGAAGATCCATCTGGCGAGTTAGCTGGCAATTTTTGGGATGCAACGGATCAGGATATTGCAACATTTGTTGCAGGTAAAGTGGTTATGGTCCGTGGTAAGAAGGAACTGTATCAAGGTAATCCACAACTCAAAATTATGAATCTACGGTTGGCTAATACGAGTGAACCAAATGATCCATCACAGTATGTGGCACATGGGCCAATGACACGTTCGGAAATGGAAGAATCAGTATCAAACATCATCTTTGAAATCACAGAACCAACGTGGAATCGTGTGGTTCGTACTTTATTGCAGAGGCATGCAGATGAGTTTTATAATTATCCGGCGGCCAAGAAAAACCATCATGCATTTGCAGGTGGTTTAGCTTATCATACAATTTCAATTGTGAGACTGGCGAAAACGGTAGCTGACTTACATCCCAATATTGATCGCTCTTTACTTTATTCTGGTGCTTTGCTTCATGACCTTGGTAAAACGATTGAGTTATCCGGTCCAATTTCCACGACGTACACGTTAGCTGGTAATTTAATCGGTCATATTGTGTTAATTGACGAAGAAATTGTTAATGTCTGCCAAGAGTTACACTTTGACCCAGAAAGTGAAGAGATGTTATTACTTCGGCACATGATCTTGGCACATCACGGGCTTCTGGAATATGGTTCGCCAGTTCGTCCACATCTGCTGGAAGCTGAAGTACTGCATGATTTAGACGAATTGGATGCTTCAATTCAAATGATGAGTACTGCGGTTGAACATACGGAACCGGGGGATTTCTCTGAACGTATCTTTGGCATGGACGGGCGTAACTTTTATCGTCCAACCATTGACCAACAGGGTTCAAAACAAGAATAGTTGGGGCAGTGGTTAACTAAATTAAATACATGAACAGCAAAAAAGCAATCCGATTAAGGATTGCTTTTTGCGTGGTTTGTTTAGTTCGCCGAAGAGCTTGCTGTTGAAGTGTACTGGGAAAGTACATCCTTCAAGTCGTTGTCTTTGATTGTAACGTTGCCCTTCTTTAATTCCTTAGCAATAACAGACTGGAGGACAGTGCTGCCGTTTGAAGTGTCCATATCTTGATCCCAAATCTGTTGCTTGAGTTCCTTCTTGTGCTGTGTCCAAGTGCCCTTAGAAGGTTTGTTTAACATCTTGATCACATAATAACTCTTGGTACCAGTTTGCGAGTTTGTGTCCGTGACAGGGGTCTTAGTATATTCACCGTTTTTCAGTTTGAAGGCAGCTGTTTTGATGCTGTCATCAACTGAAGAAGTGGCGTTATCAAACGTTGGCACCTTACCACCTTTGTTCTTGGTGCTAGTGTCATCAGAATACTTCTTGGCTACTTTAGCAAAAGAAGTACCGGAGTTCAGTTCGTCAATGGCCTTTGTTGCAGTGTCTTTTTTGCTTGTCACAATGACAGCTGTAGAAACTTTAGGTTCCCAACTCTTAAACTGTTTCTTTAAGTCAGAATCAGTAATTTTAACGTCGTTTTTAACAGCTTCTTTTAACAACAAGTTCATGCGTAACGTATCTTTAAGACTAGATGCAGTCATACCTTGTTGGGTCAACATGCTACTAAAGCTTGAGCCGTATTGTTTCTTAACGGTATCATACTGCTTGTTAACTTTGCTGCTGGAAACTTTGTCGCCATACTTCTTTTCAAGCACTTTCTTGATGATCATTTGCTGCAAGACTTGTTTACCCTGGCTCGTGGTCTTCATGCTTGAATAGTATTGATCCTGTGTAATCTTACCACCATTAGTGGTTGCCACAGTTTTACTTCCACACGCAGCAAGTGAGAAAGCCATCACTAAGCCGGCTGGAACGAGAAGCCATTTTTTCATAAAGAATAGTCACATCCATTTCGATTTTTGTTCACCGTGTTGTCATGGTGAAACGTACAAAAGCTATATTAACATAGATTAATGCCGATGTAGAAACAAGCTGCCGCCTTAACAGAAACTTTTACTTGCGTTAAGGTGACTTTAAGC
>DMZB01000068.1 GCA_003482405.1 Lactobacillus sp.
TTAATCAATCTGCTGGGGGGCTTTTTAACAGCAGCCTCAACAGATACGGGGAAAATTGCTGTGAACGGTGTTACTGTGCCCCATTTGAGTCAAAAAAGTTGGCAACAACAATTTCTCTATATTCCGCAAGCTCCATATTTGTATCACGCAAGTTTGGCTGACAACATTAAGTTCTACACGCCAGATGCTAGCGACGACGCGGTTGAACGGGCAGTGGCCCAGGCAGGTTTGACACAGTGGGTGGCTACATTGCCAGATGGTTTGCAAACTGAAATTGGTGAGGGCGCGCGTGGCGTTTCTGGCGGTCAAGCACAACGGATCGCCCTTGCACGTGCCTTCCTGGATCAAAGCCGACGCATTTTACTATTCGACGAACCAACGGCACATTTGGACATCGAAACAGAAGTTAATTTGAAGGAAACCATCAAACCAGTGTTTGCAAATCATTTGGTCTTCTTTGCTACACACCGGCTTCATTGGCTGAATGAGATGGATTATCTGTTGGTAATTGAGCACGGCAAAATCGTTGAACAGGGGACGCCAACGACATTAGCAGCACAAAATGGTGCTTATACCGCGTTGCGTCGTGAGATGGGAGGCGATGCACTGTGAAAGGTTTTTTTGACACATTTAAACATGATTCGTGGGTGATGCCCTATTTACGGAAGTATCGCTTCTTACTAGCGACGGTTCTTCTATTGGGCTTTTTCACTACATTTACGGGTTCAGCGTTAATGTTTACCTCAGGTTACTTGATTAGTCGGGCTGCCCAGCATCCGTTTAACATTATGTTGATCTATGCAACGATTGTTTTAGTGCGAGCGTTTGGGATTGCGCGGCCATCCTTTAAATACGCTGAACGTCTGACCAGTCATAACTGGGTATTGCGAATCGTGTCGGACTTTCGAAAAAAGCTCTATCAGTCTGTGGAACGCGATGCTGTGGCAATTCGTCAGCGACATCAAACTGGTGATATCTTAGGTTTGCTGGCAGAAGACATTAATCACATTGAAAATTTGTATCTCAGAACCGTCTTTCCGTTGATTGTTGGGTGGCTGCTTTACCTGTTTGTCGTAATCGCTTTAGGCACGTTCAGTTGGGCTTTTGCAGGATTGATGGCACTATTACTGGGGGTTATTGTCATTTTGATACCCTTGTTGTCTGTGTCACTGAACGGTGCCCGTGAATTTCGTCAGAAAAAAACGCAGCAACGACTATACACTTCCATGACGGATGCCGTCTTGGGTGTTAGCGACTGGATGATTTCTGGACGCGAAAAGGACTTCTTGGATAAGCAAAGTGGACCTTTGTCAGAGATGCGCGATTTACAAACGGCGGATAACAAATTTCAGTGGTGGCGCAATTTGCTAGTACAACTGATTATTGGTGTGATTGCAGTGGCAATGATTTATTGGGCAGGTAGCTATTTTCAGACTAGTCATTTGGCCCTTAATTGGATTGCAGCGTTCGTACTGGCAATTTTTCCCGCTACTGATGCGTTCGCATCAATTCCTCAGGGAGTGTCAGAATGGCCGGTTTATCAGGATTCCATCAAACGGGTCAATCGGTTGGATGCAAATTTGACCGTGCCTGTTGAACAGACACACTTGGACGTTAATGCGTTTGAATCCTTAAAGCTTACGCATGTTGATTTCAGTTATGCCGACAGTCCAACCCCGGTGCTAACCGATATTGATTGGACGATCCATCGTGGCGATAAGGTAGCACTATTAGGACCATCGGGAACAGGCAAATCGACACTGCTGAAGTTGGTTCTTGGTGATGAAACACCGACCAACGGGACGGTGACCTTAAATGATGTCTCGATTGACAAACTTCAAGTCGAGCGTGGCAAACTATTCGGAGTTTTGGATCAGCAGCCTTACTTGTTCAATACAACAATTTTGAACAACGTGCGATTAGGTAATCTAGATGCGACTGATGATGAGGTTCGTGCCGCCATTAAAGCGGTTGAATTAGACTCGTTGGTGGATAGTTTGCCGAGTGGCATGAATACAATGGTTGAGGAAGCAGGTGCACGGTTCTCCGGTGGGGAACGACAACGATTTGCATTAGCAAGAATTTTATTGCAAGATGCGCCAATCATCATTTTGGATGAGCCAACCGTGTCGCTGGATCCCATCACTGAACACGAATTGCTAAATACAACTTTTGATTTGTTGAAAGATAAAACAATCATTTGGGTCACGCACCATTTGGAAGGCATCACTCATGTGAATACGGTTCGATTCTTAGAACAGGGTCAGTTTGAAATGATTGGCGATCCACATGACTTGTACCAGACAAGTGACCGTTTCAGAAGCCTTTATAATCTGGATAAGGGACTTTGATCTAAATTTTTTCGATTTTTGTTTTTGATAATTGCTATTAAAACAACACGATGGTTATTGACTGACAAAATGTTGTCATCAAAAAATCAGGCGTTCAGGATGAAAGCTCTTGAAGGCCTGATTTTGTGTGTTCCTACATGTTGATAAAAAATTAACCGCTATTTTCACACGTGACTGAGAGTGAGCCATGATGCGCGTATAATGTGAATCAAAGTTTGAATTGAGGAGGGAACAGTGTGGCACTTTCTTTTAATGCGTTGATGGCCGCTGTGCCAGTGGTCTTACAGGCTGGCAATGTACCAAATATTGTGGGTGAAGCAGGAATTGGCAAGTCCGCTTTGGTCGCGCAGGTTGCCCAACAAATACATGCGCAATTGTTTACGACAGTGGTGAGTCTTTCTGAAAAAGGCGACTTGGCAATTCCGATCCCACCGCTAACTGCCGATAGTTTTATCCAAACAGCACATTATGGCCGAATAGCCGATGTTCAGTATGGTTATGCACATACGTTGGTCACCATCATTCAGTTTGCGGAACAACATCCGCAGCAACAGATCATTTGGTTTCTGGATGAATTTAATCGCGGCACACAGGCGGTTCAAAGTGAGTTAATGAACTTAGTCTTACAGCGGCGGATCAATGATTTGATGTTGCCAAAGCAAGTGAGCCTGATCTTGGCGGAAAATCCAGATGCACAGATGCAGGGGTTTACAGACACATTTTACGGTGTGACTGCAGGGGATGATGCCATTAAAGACCGCACGACACGTTTAGTTATGACTGAAGACATCCATGATTGGCTTACATGGGCCCGTCGATTAGACGCGAATGGGCAACCAAACATTATGCAATCAATTAGTGATTATTTAACGCAACAACCGGAAGATTTACGTCCCGTTCATCATGACCAGGATGTGTACCCGACGCCTCGAGCATGGCAAAGAGTATCGGCCAACTTGCGTCAACTACACCAACTTCCGGATGCAATGCAGCGGAAATTACAGTTTGACTTAATTGTGGGTGATCTAGGCACCACTGTTGGTGCAAAATTTAATCAGTTTTTAGGTGCTCCTTTGACAGTTCCGGCGTTATTTGACAACGCGACTGCAGTTGGCGCGCCCAGTGAATCGTTAATGCAAACCTTTAAGACGTTATCTGTAGCCGAACAACAATCCTTATTAATTGCAGCTGGGCAATGGTCAGCTGCGCCGCTAACGACAGATGCATATGCGACACGCTGGCAGGCATTACTACAGCAATTGCCAACGGATGGTCAGTTTGCCGTGGTGAGTGCTTTGGGGCAACAGCCTAATTGGTTGTCAAGCTTGCAGTCGGCCTCGTCGCCGGCTGTACGACGTTTGGCGACGGTTGTTTTGAAAATTATGAACGGCCAGGCATTTGATGCATGACTGGGTCAAACATCAATCAACAATTACAATTAATCCATCACCAGGCGGTGGTCACAAAGGCAGACAGCGAACGTGTGATTCAAGCGACCGTATCGGTATTATTGCGGCAATACGCCGTTTATGGTCAATTATTAGTTCAGCTCCCCCGTGAGCATGTCGAAAGTCAAGATGATGAAGCCTTGTTTGGTCTGTCTTGGCGCGGTTCAGTTCTGATGCTACAGGTCAATGATTGCCAGTGGCAACAGGCCAGAAATCAAGAGCAACTCGAATTGTTATTGATTCATGAAGCGCTTCATTTACTGTGGCAACACCCGCTACGTTACCTTCAACAAAAGGGTCAAAATGTAGACATTGCGACGGATGTGGCGGTCAATCAGGCACTTCCTGGTACGTTGCCAAACATGTGGACATTAGCTGCACTGAACCAACGTTTGCACACACATTTACCAGCAAATGCGGATTCCAGACTATACCTGACTGCTTTAGAGCATGCTCATCTTGGCCTAGCTGATGATGGTACTGTTCGAACACAATCTGGATCCATGGACGACGCATCGTCAACGAGGAAAACTCAAGCAGCATTGCACGCTGTAGCCGACGGGCAATCTCACGGTAAGGCATTCAAAATATTGGATCGACATGATGGTTGGCAAACGGCTGAAATGGATAAGGGTCTGGCCCAGGCTAATTTGCAGCAGCAACTTAACCAGGTTTTGACGCGTACGACGGCCGGACAACGAGGGTTGTTACCCAGCCAGGTTCGTGAACAATTGGGAAGAGTGGCGCTGCAAGCGTCTAAATTACCCTGGTCGGCATTATTTAGTAAAATGGTCGGCTCGATGACTCGTGACAAACAGGATACTCTCGCCCGTTTTAATCGTCGACAGCCACAGCGCATGGCACTACCAGGCCAAGTGGATCGTCTTGTCCTCAATGTGGGGGTATTTATTGATGAATCGGCATCAATCACAGCTGCCGAGACGCACAGGTTTGTAAATGAAATTTATGCAATTGCCAAAGCCTACACGGCCACGATCACCATTTATCCGTTTGACGTTAATGTACATCAGGAAATCGCTGTTCGACCTAACAACATTAACGATTTATCATCATTCACTTATCGTCACATCGGCGGTGGCACAAGATTTCAGAGTGTTTTTGACATGCTGCAAAGACAGCGTACAGCGTCTTCTGAAACACTGGTGATTATATTAACGGACGGTGAGGGTGAAGCGCAGCTAGACGTGCACGGCTATTCTCATGTTCTATGGGTATTGTCAGGTGAACAGCAGTTGAGTGTGCAACCTGTGCCTGGTGTTATTGCACGCATTGAAGATTAAGGAGGAAACATGTCAATAGATAAAATGACGGATCAAGATTGGCAAGACTACCTAAATCAAACGCCGCGGGCGCTCAGGGCAACTAGTTTACTAACGGATGAGTGGCAATCAATTTTGATCGACAACCCGTTATTTTTATCGATGATCAGTGTTTCAGATTTAATTTATGCAAATCGGCTGGCCGTCAACAAGGTCGTGCCTGATGTGGAATTGCCTTTACAAAGTTACGCACAACGGCAGGCTTTTCGGCGTCATTATGCACGTTATTTAACACCAGACAGTCTGGCGTGGCTAACGCGTGACGACTGACAGAGTGTACAAAAACACGCGCCACAACACATTTTGGCTTCCCCAGCTGTCTGTGTTGTGGCGCGTGTTTTTATTGTTGTGCAATTGTTATTCGTATTAATGGTGCTGATTAATCCAGTTTTGGTTCTTCCCAGTTAGGGTTTGGCCAGTATTCAAGTCCTAGTGAACTAATAATTGCCAGGATCGCAAAACTGATAAAAAGCAGTTGATACTGTTTGCCAGAAATAATGGGAGTACTGAATACGTTTAACACATTGTAGAGTAAGTAGCGGTGGGGATGTTTATCGATTGCATATGTGGACAACGGTAAGTAGGGACTAGCGGTTGTTGGCATATACATCGGCTGATTGGTGCGGTTTGTAATACGCAATGTATACGTGCCTGGGTCTTGCAAAGTGTTTGCTCTGCCAGCATCCACATCTAATGATGACCACTGATAAACCGTTTGTCGATTCATGCGAAGACCAACCGAAAAGTTATCGGATTGGTTTGTAACATCGGGTAAGTTCAGCTGACTAAACGGTCGTTTGGCAACAATCTTTTCATCCAGTGAGTGGTGTGGTGTCAGCTTAACCGCATCTTGCTGGGCATAGGTGGATACCATTTGCGACGAAACTGCTTGTGTTTGCACAACTGGTGTTTGTACGAGTGGCCGCTTATTATGATGGTCTGCATACCCCAGACCAATGGCGAAAATCAGCAGTGTTACAATGCCGGTCCAAGTGCGGCCCCGTTCGCCATAAGCAGGATGCGCAAAGAATTGTTTCAACAGGTCGCTAATGTCATGCAATCCAGTTGCCGCCATCATGAAGAGAAACGGAAAAGTAACGTAGGCATAGTGCGCGTCAACGGTCCACAGGAGCATGTGCATACCATAAATTCCCAATACAATCAGTTCATAGAAAAGGACTTGGTTACGACGTGGTGAAATCATTTCAAAGAGCGATCCGATAAGCATTGCGCCAAGGACTGTAATGTAGACAATTTGTGTCAAATTGATCAGTAAAAATTGCAGTTTGTTTTTATGTTCTTGATAAAAACCAGGCTGTTTAAAGAACTGATTGGGGGACTGGAACATGCCAAGATTACCGCTTGACCACATGGTGATCGTTTTTTGGTAGCTTTGTTTAATAATGCCCCACACGCCTTGGTCCTTGACACGCCTGGAAAGCAATTTGTGGGCATCCTTAACGTTAGTTTTACGTTGTCGACCACTCATGGCTTGCGCATCTTCATCACTGAAACGACCCTGGCTATCAGTATTCAAACCCATGGCTGTCCAAGCAGAAGTGGGGAGTGTTTTACTTTCGTTGACGTGATAGCCGTAATGACTTTGAACGACATGGCTGACGCCAACACCAGCTAGCCAGACGGCAATAAAGACGACCAAGCCAACTAACCCACGAATAATTGACGTTCGATTGATACGGGCGGCTAACAGCCAATAAATTAAAATTGCAATAGGTACGATAAGCAGGTTGGGTTTAATTAAATAGCCGAGTGTAAAGGTGATTGCTAGTAGCGCCGCGTAACCGATTTTGGAAAGCGGTTGTTGGCGAGAAAAATAGCGATTTAGGAAAACAACCATCATCAACGGCACAATAACGGCGACCGAATCAACGTAGAAGTTGAGTGCGAACCAATAAAAAGGCGCGAAGCTGGCTGCTAAAATTGCAAACATTGCTGAAGAACTGGCTGCGACATAACGGCGGATCAAACGCCAACTCATGATGAGCGTGAAATCGATGAAAATAAAGTTGCAGATGTTAAGAACGTAGCCGGTTGTTACAGCGGAATGCACGTGAAAGAGCTGAATGAGCCAGGCTAGGAAAATCGTCAGGTTAACATCGTGTGGATACCAGGC
>DMZB01000299.1 GCA_003482405.1 Lactobacillus sp.
TTCTTCTTTGCTCAACTAGATATAAGTACGGTTACTCACATTTTGGCATTACCAGAATGGAGTTACTACTTTGGGGAACATTAAAATGAATGATGAATCATGGTTTGATGACGACCAATTTGACGATGACGACCAATTTGACGATGACGACCAATTTGAGTCAGAGGATCAGCGTGAAGACGATGACGACTGGCGATTTGACTGGGAAGAAGAGTTTCGACCGATTATTCTGAGCCGTGGCATGGATTATTTCCAGAGTGATCGAGTAAAAGATTTTGTTGAAGACTCTGAAGGTAGATGTCAAGCCACGGTTATAGGTACAAAGTCCTATCATGTTGTAGTGCAGGTGAAAAACAATGAGTTGATTGAAGCATCCTGTGACTGCCCCTACGCTGCTGACGGGAATAATTGCAAACACATGGCGGCGGTCATTTATTATCAAGAGAATGAACATAAAAGACTAGAAGAACCGGCAACCTCTGGTCCAAAAATTGATGACATTATTGCGGCAGCAAATGATCAGCAGATGAGATCATTTTTATCTCGAATCTTGAAATCAAATCAACGATTGGCCTTTGAATTCAGCAATTTAATCAATCCACCTAAAGACAAGGAGAGTCTTATAGAGTTTCAGGCGCAGATTGACGATATTATTGATGATGCGATGGATAGCGATGATTATATTAACTATTACAACGCTGAGTCATTTGAAAGTGATTTAAGTGACTTTATTTCAGATAATATTCAACCGTTGATTGACGCACGAAAATTGAAATTGGCTTTTGAAGCCATTAATTATATCGTTGAAAAGTTAGTCAAGGTCGATATTGACGATTCTGATGGCGAAATCTTTGTACTATCTGACGAATGTTCAGATGCTTGGACAAATATGCTTGAATATGCAGACTTGCCTTTGAAAAAGGAAATGTTTGATTGGTATCAAGAACATGCAAATGCTGAAATGGACTTCTTTGAAGATATTATCGAGGAAGTTATGTTTAGCGAGTTTAAAGAAACTGAATTTTTACAGCTAAAAATGATTTGGAGCGCTAAGAGGTTACAAGAAGCTCAGCTGAGTAAAGATACGTGGATGAATTCCAGTATTGCAGAAAAATGGGCGTTGTATCATCTGAAGACGATGAAACAGTTACACGTGAACGATGCCGAGATTACTGAATTTTGTGAACATAACCTGTATTATTTACAGATTCGTAAACAATATGTGGATATTTGCCTTGAACGCAAGGATTTCGATGAAGCCATTCAGCTGTTGATAGATGGTAAACAACAGGCCCGAGGTTATTCCGGCTACGTCAATGATTTCAGTCAGCAGCTTAGAAACCTATATAAAGTACTTAACCAAACGAATAACTATCTTCATGAATTATGGCTGTCGTTAACTGAGTATAAAATTGCTGATTTGGATGATTATAGAGAACTAAAAAAACATTATTCGCCCGAAAAGTGGGTGAAAGAACGTCGCAGACTGTTTAAAGAAATGCCTGTCAACACGGATCTCGACCCGTTGTTCGCAGAAGATCATATGTATGACGATTTATTGAAGTCAGTATTGTTGGAATCAGGTGTTGGAAAAATAGAGCTCTACGAATCGATTTTAAAACAGAACTTTCCAAAACAGTTACTTCAAAAATATGCAGAAGTTGTTCAAAAAAAGGCGGAAAGTACTGGCACACGTGCTCAGTATCAAGGCTTGGTGGAAATTTTGAACAGAATGAAAAAGTATCCGGGTGGATTGCAACTTGCGATGAAGATTGTGAACGAGTGGCGGCACACTTATCGGCGTCGTCGAGCAATGATGGACGAATTGAATCATTTTCTTGAAAGATGATTTTGCCTGCAAACTGTCTAAACGATTGTGCAATAAACAAAGAATTTTCAATTGTGTTTACAGTTTTTACAGATAGACATAGAAGCCCTCAGTCATTAAAACTGAAGGCTTTTATTTTTTTGCCAGACAGCCCAGTCATGCTATCAATACTCAACTGGCTCATGATTCCGACAAAGGTGTTTGAAGACTTGCCTCTAAGTTGGTTAAAAATATTGTAACCAAATCATGTTCATTTTGAGATAGTGATCGACCCGCACGATGGGCAATAAAATAGTTCAGAGAAATTAGGCTTGGTGGTAATGGATATAGATTGTATTGCGAACCATTTGGCTGTGTGGTGACTGTGTTAGGCATAAACGTAACACCAAGCCCCTTTTCAACCAACTTTGTGACGGTAAAAATATTAGCACTTTCAACGATGATGTGTGGCTTTACATCATATTTTTGCAGAAGGTAGTCAACCTGGCGTCGAATTGAAGAACCTCGGGGTGAAAGGATAAGTGGCTCATGCAACAGTTGATCAATATCGACGGTTCCAGGATTTAGGAAATCCTTGTCAGATTGATATAGTGATGATGATCTAGGAATGATGCTGTAATAGCTGTCTTGACCGCGATCATAAATTTCCAATCCGGGCGCAATGGTTTCTGGGTTTTGTCCAACTAAAAAGTCAATTTCATTGTGGAGCAGTCGTTGCTCATTGTGCTCCGAAATATCTTCTGTCAGTTCAATACTGACTTCGGGATGAACCTGTAAAAAGTCTGGTAGGACGAGAGGCAAAAGATAATAGCCAAGGCTTGCTAATACGCCTATGCGAATGACTTGGTGATCTGGCGTTGTATATTGACTGATTTCCTTGTGAAACTTATCTTTTTGATTTTCGAGTGTTGTCAAATATTGATAGTATAGTCTTCCAGCTGCAGTCAACTCTAAGGGCGTTGCCTTCCGGTTAATGATCTGAATACCGAGATCCTTTTCCGTTGCCTTAATATATTGTGTCAAATAAGGCTGAGAGATGTAGAGATCCTTGGCTGCTCGTGTAAAGTTTCCGTGCTTTAGCAAAACATCGAGAAAGCGAAGCATATTAATTGAGCCGTGATGAGACATTTAGATTCCTCCAATCGTTGATAACATTTTAGCTATTGACCGATAGTTAAATAAATATTTCACAAATGTTAGCGCTTGCATTAGATTCACGTTTTGTTCGGATAATGTACGTTTCGGAAGGCGTTCGTGGCGAAATAATGAAAGACATTTGATAATTGTTTTCAATGGCCAATTCTATAATTAATCCGAACAAAAAACTAAAAGTGATTGCTTACAAT
>DMZB01000217.1 GCA_003482405.1 Lactobacillus sp.
ATATAAGGCGCAGTCATGGATGATCATTTCACTAACAAAAAGCCGTACAGCCAAGGATTTTACGGTCAAATACCGCGTAAATAGTTTGTGTTGCACATTTAACACAGACAACTTTGATCAACATTTCACCTGTCAAACAAACTTGATCATAATAAACGCACTTTTTTCAGTGAAATAAGACATTAAGGTTGAGAAGTCGCAAAATTAAATTTACGATAATAGTAGGTTTTATTTATACCAAACTATTTTTAGGGGGTATGACAATATGCGTACGTTTTCAGTTCGCGTCTTAGATGACGCCTTCGAGCTCTCCTACGTGCCAAATGGAAAAACGAATGCAACTAAAACAATTACCATTGTCTGTGATCCAGATGTGCCAATTGGTGAAAATCTGGAAAAGATTCGTGAAAAACTTGCTGGCATCGACTTTGACGCCGCGCTCATTGAAAATCCACTCGAGTATGATTTTTCGGATACCATCATTGGTGTCAACCATCAGCGCATTGATATGGGCCTGGCGTTATCAAACATGCTTAACATTCCGGTTGTAAGCCAAGAAACTGCCAATCGTAACGGTTTAGCTGAAGCTGTCGAAAATAAGCGGCAATACAATCAGTGGCACCTCGACTATTACGGCGAGTATGCTTCCAAACGTAATTACGGTCAAGAAGCGATGCTCACCATCGGCAATGGCTTTTATGGCCTTCGTGGCGCCTATTTAGCCGCTAATGCTGACGCAGATAATTATCCGGGAATGTATGTTGCCGGTCTGTTTAATCAGTTAACGACCACGATCAATGGTCGTGATGTGGTCAATGAAGACCTTGTTAACCTGCCAAACGCACAGTATTTGTCATTTAGTATTGATCATCAGGACCCATTTACCGTTAACAAAGAGAACATTTCTGATATTTATCGTTCACTGGATCTACATACCGGTGTGTTGACAACGACTATGCTCGTTTCTTTGCCGACAGGGCACCTGCTCAAGATTTGTGCGCAACGTGTCGCCGACATGAACCAGTGGCATCGATTTGCAATTCGCTATGAAGTCACACCAATGAACTTTGAAGGCACCATTACAATTTTCTCCCGCATTGATGGTAGTGTGGTTAATGGAAATGTCGACCGCTACAAAGCGTTTGATGGTCGTCATTTTGATGTAACTGAAACAACCATTAACGGTCCTGACGCCATGCTAAGTGGTCAAACTAAAACATCCAAGGTGCAATTTTCAATTGGCAGTCATTTAATGAGTCAGGAAATGACACCAGATACCAAGATTAATGAAAGTGTCACTGACGACGTTTTGGAACAGAACTTTTCATTTAAGGCGCAGTCAGGCACCACCTATGTGGTTGAAAAGGCAGTTGCCATCAATACTTCTTTGGAAACGACGGATAACATAAACGACGCTGTCACTGCTGAATTAGAAGGTGCAACCTTCACCGGCATTGTGCATCAAAATGCCGCTTTTTGGAATAAAGTTTGGCAAGACAGTGACATTGAAATTGATGGTGATTTAACCGCTCAGAAGTTGACCCGGGTCAATATTTATCACCTCTTTGTGTCTGCCTCACCAATTAGCAATCCCCATCTTGACGCTTCTGTTGGCGCACGTGGACTACATGGCGAAGCCTATCGTGGTCACGTGTTCTGGGATGAATTATTTATTTTGCCGTACTACACGTTGCATACCCCATCGTTAACCCGTCAATTATTGATGTATCGATATAAGCGTTTAGCAACCGCAAAACAAAACGCAGCCGCTGAGCACTACGAAGGCGCAATGTACCCGTGGCAGTCAGCTCAGTTTGGTGACGAACAGTCGCAGTTACTGCACTTTAATCCTGACAGCGGTAAATTTGATCCTGACAATAGTCGTCTACAGCGCCATGTCTCGCTGGCCATTGCGTACAATGTTTGGCTTTATTACCACACGACAAACGATGTTGATTTCATGACACAATACGGGCTTGAAATGTTACTCGAAATTGCCCATTTTTGGTCCAGCAAGGCCACTAAAAACGACAACGGCCGTTATGACATTAAAAATGTGATGGGTCCGGATGAGTTCCATGAAAACTATCCTAACGCAGAAGAAGCCGGCTTAACGGACAATGCCTATACCAACATCATGGTAAGCTGGTTGTTTACCACTCTGGCCAAGATTCAAAAAGCAATGCCAGAAAAAGACTGGCAAAAAGTCGCCACTAAAGTTGGCCTGAGCCAAGATGATTTCAGCCGTTTCGATGAGATTGCTCATCACCTAGCACTCGATATCAATAAGGATGGTATCATTGGCCAATTTGCCGGCTACTTCAAGTTACCGACACTGGACTTTGACAAATACCGGAAAAAGTACGGTAATATCTCTCGAATTGATCGCCTGCTAAAGGCTGAAGGTAAATCCCCTGACTCTTACCAAGTTGCCAAACAAGCTGACGCTTTGATGGCCTATTACAACCTTAGCTTTAACACGATTGACAATGTTCTTAAGACGCTCGGCTATAAGTTGCCCGGCGAATACTTAACAAAGAATATCGAATACTATTTGGCTCGAACCACACACGGTTCAACCTTATCACGCATTGTTTATTCCGAACTAAGCTTGATCGATGGCAACATGGATCAGTCGTTTGCCTTCTTCAATACAGCATTACGTTCTGACTATTATGATATTCAGGGTGGTACAACTGCCGAAGGAATTCATCTTGGTGTTATGGGTGCTGTTTTAATGCTGGAGTTGCGTAACTATGGCGGTGTGAATGAATTTGAGTCTGAACTGACCGTTGACCCCCACCTGCCTGAAGATTGGCAGCGACTGGCCTTCAGTGAACGATTTAAGGGCGTTTTGTACAAATTTAATTTAACCCATGACACGATCCAAGTCAGTGTTGATCAACCTGCGAAATTAACTGTTCGGGGTCAAGAAGTATCAGTCTCGCCGAATAAACCATTGCGGTTGAAAAATTAAGTGTTCATAATAATGTTAATTACGAAGAACTAATCTATTTAAAGTAGTTTAATCAAACTATGGAGGGTTTACTAAATGGCAAAATTTGCAGACTTAAAGGGTTTCGTGTTCGATTTAGATGGTGTTATTACTGGGACTGCGAAGTATCATGGCCAAGCATGGCACCAACTTGCAGACGAGCTTGGTGTGACTTGGACCGAAGATTTAGCAAATGGTCTTAAAGGTGTATCGAGAATGGATTCGCTGGAAATGATTTTAAAGGCCGGCGGCAAAGAAAATGACTACACACCTGAAGAAAAAGTTGCCTATGCAACAAAGAAAAACGATAATTATTTATCGTTAATTAAAAACATGACGCCAAATGATGTCTTTCCGGGCGTTAAAGAATTTCTAGATGACCTCATCGCCAATGGCTATCAGATTTCCTTAGCCTCTGCCTCAAAAAATGCGCCAACAATTTTGGATCACATTGGCCTATCCGATTATTTCACTAAAATCGTGGACCCAGCTACATTGAGCAAAGGTAAACCAGATCCTGAAATTTACACACGTGGTGCTGAGATTCTTGGCTTGGACCCTTCTGCATGTGCAGGTGTCGAGGACGCAGCGGCTGGTGTTGCTAGTATCAACGCGGCTAATGAAACGTCAATTGGTATCGGTGACAAGCAGGAATTAAACGCCGCAGATGTTATCTTTGCGGACACGAGCGCGCTGACATTAGCTAACATTAAGGCACAAATGGACTAATCATTTGATGACTAACTTCTAAGTGGCTTTAGTCATAACTAAGAAAAAAACAAAGCAGTGGTGCAAAAGAAGAAATTCCTTTGCACCACTGCTTTTGTCTTATGGGTTACCATCATGAACGTCTAACAACATGTCTCATGAACGACCGATAAATGTCGCTTTAGTTGTGGCTAAAACGTGATCTGTGATTGCCCGATAAAATTCATTTAACCAATAACCATCCGCCAACGGTAATTGTGCATCCAGCGCGTACCCTGTAACTGTATACACATGATCACCATTTGGTGGCGTTGGTCCCACATAATGCTGAGTCACCAGTGGATCCGTTTCATGGATTAAACCACCGGCATTACTGTTATTACCCTGAACAAATAAACCGTCAGCATGACGACTAGCATCCTCGGCCAATTTAGGCTGATCCACTGGTAAGTTAGCCCCAATCCAATGGATGAAAGTGAATCCGGATACTGGAATTGCATCATCGTCTAACACGGTCCAGGCCAAAGTTTTGGCACCGTTTGGAATCTCTGAAAAAGCCAGTGGAAATGAGATGATTGGACGGCCAGCGTAGGTTTCGTCTGGCTGAGCGTGACGGCTGTATCGATCACTAATAAAGCCATTGCGAGTTGGAATTTCAATTTTCATAACCTGTTACTTCCCTTCTGACGCGGTCGGTTTATCAGCATCATTTACTCGCGATGAGTTGGTAATGGCGCAATCCGTTAACAATGCCATCTGTGGTATTGGTCGTAGTCACATAATCAGCAACCTTTTTATCTCGAGGGTTTCCATTTCCCATGACAATTGCCGTATCCACGCTGGCAAACATTTCGAGGTCATTTAGTTCATCCCCAAATGCGTACGTGTGAATGCCCTCTAAATGGGCCTGCTGAATCAGTTTTTCAAGACCGCTTCGTTTTGTGATCCCACTTTTCATGGTATCCAAACAAACGGGATTATTGCGGACAAGCGTCAGTTGACCGGCAAAATGCGCGTTGTATAGATCTTCCTTATCACGGTTAAAAACATTCAAGAAATTAATCGGGTGTTTAAGGTAATATTCAGCATCAACATTGATATCCAGCCGAAGCGCTTTGTAGTTGCTGATAATGTCTGGTGTTGTTTTGGTTAGCGCAAAGCCTTCGTTGTTATAATAGGCAACGGCGTCTCCCTGCGCTTTTGCAAACGCTGTAAACGACTCAATCAACGACTGGTCAATGGCTTCGCGAAACAGCTCCTTACCCTTGTATTGGACGTAAGAACCATTTGCACTAACCACAGTGTCAATCCCGGTTGCATCCAGGACATCCTGAATTTCAAAAATATTTCGACCCGTTGCAATCACCGGTAAAATATCGTGTTGTTGCATTTCTTTAATAGCAGCGATGCTTTCAGGTAAAACGTGTTTTTGATCATCAAACAACGTCCCATCCAAATCAAAGAAAACCACTGCTTTAATTTCCGTGTTCATGACGATAACCCCCCTCGTTTTCACTACCACTTAAGCATAGCGCATTCTTTAAAAAAAGGCATTGTTATCCGCTTTTTCATCTTGAAAACGGTGTTTAATCAAAAAAAGCTGTGACACAATTCCGTTTTGAGAACGAGCATTAACGTAAAACTGACCTATTCCCGAACTTTGGGAATGGGTCAGTCTTTGGTTAAGCGGAATTCTCGAGACTTTGGAGCGCGATATCACTCACATCGTTCGTCCAAGATAAACTTATGTCACAATCTCGTTTCATTTTCATCTGAATGTGCGTTTGATGCCTGCTCACAAAGCTTAATTGTGGTGTAGCCGTCTCTAAATTTGTTTTAGTGAATGGAGGTCTTTGGCGTGGTAGTGCCTAAATCCTCTTCGTGGTCAGGGTCGATGGTCACTTCGCCAGCTTCAACTTCTTCAAGGGCCTTACCAACGGACTTCACAGATTGGTAATGTGGCAATAACTCCTGAGCGCCGGCATCAAGTTCGTGCGCGCGTTTGGAAGCCAACATTATCAAAGAATAACGTGAGTCAACTTTCTTTAAAAGCTTATCTACTGATGGATATAAAATCATAACTTAAGCATCCTTCCCATTTTCCGAATCAGTTACCTGTTTTGATTCTAACATTTGCGCATAGTCAGGGTAAACCCTTGGTACACGCAATCGCTCCGCCCGAATAATTTCACGGATTCGATTAACCGCTAAATCAACTTTATCATTGACGACTGCATAATCGTAATTACGCATCATCTTGATTTCAGTCACTGCCTGATGAATCCGTTCATTAATCACGGTCATTGTTTCTGTACCACGGCCAACTAACCGCTGCTTAAGTGCAATGAGGTCTGGTGGTGTCAGAAAAATGAACACACCGTCAGGCATCTTTTCGCGCACTTGCATGGCGCCGTTAACTTCAATTTCCAAAAAAACGTCCTTGCCGGATGCCAACGTGTCCTTCACGTATTGCATCGGGGTGCCGTAATAATGATCCACATATTGAGCATACTCAAGCATTTCGCCTGTCTCAATGTTATGTTCAAATGTCTCTTTGCTGACAAAGAAATAATCTTTACCGTTCACTTCTCCATCTCGTGGTTGACGCGTGGTCATTGAAATAGAGTACTGAAAATCGGTTCCTCCCTGATCAAACATTGCTTTTCTCACGGTTCCTTTACCGACCCCAGAGGGACCAGAAAGCACAATTAACATTCCACGTTTCGGCATCGACTGCTTCTTTCCTTTCACCATAGCCTAAAAAGAATTTATCAACTATTTTGCACTTTTTTGCTGTCAATTTCAAGCACCCCATCGCTTATCTAATTAAAAACAAGCGATCACGGCCTTAGTTAGCGTTAAATTTGCCATTAATCATTGAAACTTGCGACAGGCAAAAATTATGTTTGCTTTTTGGAACGTTTGTTCGTATAATAATAGTATTCAAACAAACGTTCGTTTAAAGCGAACTAATCATCGGAGGTCTGTTATTATGGAACAGTTAATGCCTAACACTTACGCAAACATTGCAAACGCCAAATCCTCGTGGGTTAAGCGCAATCATGGCTTTCAGCAGGCCTCTATTCAATCAACATCTAAATCAATGCCGACACTGTCCTTACGCCAGCGTGTTCGCGGTTTTTTCACTGCTGAACGTGGTGACACATTGGCTCATCCACAGGCTTCCAGCGATGGGATTATTGACGCTTTAGACAAAGCGCTTGCGCAGCATGCCGTTGTCTCAATTATGCTGAACCAAACGACCAATCCGTTTGCCAAAAAATTAGTCACCGTTACTGGTACTTTGCGGCAAGATCAAGGTATTTTAACAATTACAAATCACGCAACGAACACGGCCTACCTCGTGTTACCTGAACAAATTAGACAGATCTGTTTTGGCATGATGGTTGCCTGATGCTTTTACGATGGCTGTAAGATTTCTCGCCCATAATTTTTGCTCATAATGAACGCTCATGATAATTGCCTAAATTTCTATCATAATGGTTCTCAAAAAGGGATCGTCATTTATCATTACTGACCTTTAATTGGTCAATAACGATGAATGACGATCCCTTTTGTTTAGCGAAAAACTTTCACAATGTCAAGTTGTAGCCTGCCTTATTATCACAATTATCAGGTCTCAAGCAGATGGTCAGATCAACGACTGCCCGTCTGTTTCTTTTCCGCAGCGGCCATTCGCAGTAATTCGGAGGCATGCTCTGTGGTCAGTTTGGTGACGGTAGTGCCTGCTAGCATTCTTGCAAGTTCACTCACCCGTTCTGCGTTCGTCAACTTTTCAACCGTTGTCTTAGTTCGTCCGGCCTTAATCTGCTTTTGAATAAAAAACTGGTGGTCGGCAATGGCAGCCACTTGTGGTAAATGCGTGATACAGAGAACTTGCGAATGCTGGCCAATCACCATGATCTTTTCTGCAATCGCCTGTGCCACTCGGCCAGAAACACCAGTGTCCACTTCATCAAAGATAATACTGGTGACACCCTGATTTTCTGAAAAAATTGTTTTCAGTGCCAACATCATCCGCGACAGTTCACCACCCGAAGCTGTTTTAGCCAGCGGTTTTGGGTCTTCGCCCGGATTAGTTTGAATGTAAAACTCCACGTCATCGATGCCTGTCGCAAAAAAGGGTGTATCATCATGCTTCAAAAAACGAACGCTAAAGACTGCTTTTTCCATGTACAAAGCTTTTAATTGCTCATGAACTGCTTTTTCAAGCTGTTTTGCCTGTTTTTGACGGGTACTGCTGAGCGTTTCTCCAGCCTTCTGCAGGCTCGCCTTGGCCTCTGTCAGCTGAGTCATCAACGCCTCATCGTTGTCTTGGTCACCCTGCATATTGTCTAACTCAGCCTTGATTTTAGTGTAGTACTTTAACACACTGGCAACTGAATCACCGTACTTGCGTTTGAGTTGATGAATCACTTCTAGGCGTGCTTCAATTTCATCCAACCGGCCTTCATCAAACTCCTGATTAGCGAGTTGAGAGGATAAACCATTGGCTGCATCTTGCAAGCCATAATAGGCATTTGCAATGGTCTCTGATAACGTCTGATATTCCGGATCCAAATTGCCAATGTCCTGCATGGCCGTCATTGCAGCACCAATCTGATCCAAAGCAGAAATATCTTCACCGCCATTGATGGCTTCGTAACTACTTTCCAATGCAGTCACAATTTTTTGATAGTTTGCCAGTCGATCACGCTCACTAATCAAATGGTCTTCTTCATCAACGGACAAATCGGCATCGTCAATTTCTTGAACCTGAAATTTAAGCATGTCAACACGTTGAGCCCATTCTTGAGCATGCTCACGTTTGTTAATCGCAAGTTTACGTAAGCGACGGTAATTTGTGTACTGCGTCGTATACGTTTGTTTGAGGTCAGCCAGTTTTGTTGGTTGATATTCATCTAGTAACTGCAAGTGCTTTTCCGGCTGCATAAGTTCCTGATGCTCATTTTGACCGTGAATATCAACCATCGTTTCACCAATGCGCTTCAAGGTTGTCGTATTCACTAAGGAGCCATTTACTCTGCTGGTGTTATGCCCGTTTTTGTTCAGCTCACGATCGATGATGACCTGTTGGTCGGCGTGATCGATTCCCAGATCATCTAAAACCGTAAACGTGACTGAGCCTGAAGGTAACGTAAATAGGCCCTGAATGGATGCTTTAGCAGCCCCTTTACGGATAAATTCACTAGAAGCACGACCACCTGCAAGCAAACCGACTGCATCAATGATGATTGATTTACCCGCGCCAGTTTCACCCGTGAGAACGCTCATGCCATCGTCAAAAGCAATGTTCAGTTCTTCAATAATTGCAAAATTCTTAATTGATAATTCCTGTAGCATTCTCTACTCCTTGAATTTATTGTCCTGACTGCTGGTTTAGGTGAGATTGGGCTGATCTCAATACAAAAGTAGCCACATTATTCGGCACCCAGATCTGCCAATCGTTTTTGCACTTGGATTGCTTCAGCCACAGTTGATGCAATGATTAATACCGTACTGTCGTCGCTTAATACGCCGAACACTTCTTCATAGTTCATCTGCTTAATTAGGCTGGCAATTACTGGTCCGTTGCCAGGTAAGACGTTGAGCAAACAAAATTGATTATTAATGCTCATTTCCACCACGTTACCGCTTAGATTACGACGCAGTTTACTTTCACCATCAATGGGACGATCCGTTGAAAATGTGTAAAAGGTCCGTCCATTTTCGTCGGGTACCTTAATGAGTTGCATTTCGGTAATGTCGCGAGAAACAGTTGCTTGCGTGACATCAAGACCTTCCCGATCCAGCAAAATCACTAATTCCGTTTGCGTGTGAACTGCATTGTTCACGATTACGCGTCTAATGATCGCCTGCCGTTCCCGTTTTTTCATGACTGTCTCATCCCTTATTTTTGATTCAACTGGGCATAAGCGGCCTGTAAAGTGGCCTTTGCCGAAACACCGGCTGCCAGTTGTGCATTGTCTGCGACATTAACGAGGTGAATGAGAAACTCAATGTTGCCCTCGCCACCCTTGATTGGCGAAAAATCTAGTCCGGTCACTGAATATCCTGTCGCAATCGCAAACGATACAATGTCATTTAGTACAGATTCGTGAACAACTGGATCTTTTACAATCCCATGTTTGCCAACCTTGTTTTTGCCTGCCTCAAATTGCGGTTTGATTAGTGCAACCACCTCGCCATCAGTCTGCAAAATTGTTTTTAAATTAGGCAAAATTAAGTGAAAAGAGATAAATGAAACGTCAATACTAGGAAAAATCGGCCGCCCAAACGTAAAGTCTTCGGGTTTCGAATATCGAAAGTTCGTGTGCTCCATCACGACAACCCGTGGATCCTCACGCAGTTTCCAAACAAGCTGGTTGCTCCCAACGTCAAGTGCGTACGAACGGGCAGCGCCATTTTGCAACATGACATCTGTGAAACCACCAGTTGAAGATCCTATGTCGAGCACCGTTTTGCCGGTTACGTCAATGTCAAAAACCTTGAGAGCCTTTGCCAACTTGAAGCCGCCACGACTAACATAAGGCATTGGGTCACCCTTGATGTGAAGCTCAGTATCTGTGGGGATCCGCTCACCTGGTTTATCCAGACGCTCCTCATTTTTGCCCAATACTTCGCCAGCCATGACAGCCCGTTTAGCCTGTTCACGAGACGTGAATAATCCTTGTTCCACTAACAGGATATCGACACGCTGTTTTTCCATTCGTTTATGCCTTCCTAATCTTTAAAATAGCTCAAAAATGCGCGTAATACATTACTATCAACATCTAATTTCGCCAACGCATCACAGGCAGCCTGCGCGTTGTTCAAACTGTCGCTCAAAGCCTTCCTGGCAGCCGTCAGACCAATTAGCCGAGGATACGTATTCTTGCCTTCCGCGACATCTTTGTGTGGTGTCTTACCCAACTCAGCAGCGGTCGCGGTCTCATCTAAAATATCATCATAAATCTGAAACGCCAGGCCAAATGCCGCCCCAAAACGTCTGAACTGAACATCCTGTGTTTGAGAAGCGCCAGCGATGGTTGCACCGGCCTGTACGGCATATTCAAGCAACGCGCCAGTCTTACGTTTGTGTAAAGCTTGCAATTGCGCCAGTGGAATGACAGTTCCAGTTGTTGAGACATCCTCTACCTGGCCAGCTACCATCCCCCGCGGTCCCGCGGCTTCAGCTAACTGTTGAATTAGCTTCACAACAATGTCGGAAGATAATGAACTCGTGGATAGCCAATCAAACGCCAGTGCCTGTAAGCCATCACCAGCTAAAATGGCAATGTCTTCGCCAAACACTTTGTGATTCGTTTTTTGACCACGACGCAGATCGTCATTATCCATCGCTGGTAAGTCGTCATGGATAAGTGAGTAGGTATGTAAGAGTTCCACTGCAGTCGCGGCTTGGAGTGCTGCTGGTGAAATCGTTTCTCCCAAGCTGACGATTGTGGCCAACGTTAATAATGGTCGCAACCGCTTACCACCTGCTTCAACAGAATAAGTCATGGCTTGACCAAGCAGTGACTGATTTGCAGCCGTTTTTAGATGTGTTTTAAGAAATGTATTTACTTGAGGTAAGTATAGTGTTTCAAAATCCTGTAATTGTTTATTCATGATCCGCGTCCGTTGCTGGTGCCGCATCGAAGTCAACTTCCTGACCGTTGTCATTCATCATTTTAGTCAATGTCTTCTCAGCATTATCAAGTGTGTCTTGTAATTGTTTACTGAGGGTCACACCCTGCTGAAATTGTGTAAGCGCAGTTTCTAACGGCACGTCACCTTGCTCAAGTTTAGAAACAATTGCTTGAAGTGCCGTCAGGTTTTCTTCAAACGTTGGTTGTGACTCTTTTTTTTCTGCCATACTAGTTTTTCTCCTTATCAGCCTTGTTAATGTCATCAATGGTGGCAGAGGCCTGCCCATCTGCTAAGTGAAGTGTGACCGCTTGTTTTTTCGCCAGTTGCGTAACTGACCTCACAACTTGATCGTCAACCGTTACATAGCTGTACCCACGTGTCATAATTTTAAGTGGGCTCAATAAATCCAGTTCATTGATCAGTGACTGTAACCGCGTCTTATTAGCATTAATTGCGGTGACACTGGCGCTGGCCAATTCATGTCGTAGTGAAGTGAGCTGTTGCTGACCGTTTGTCAAACGGCCTGTGAGTAGATGTGTGCTCAAACGGGCCTGCACCGTGGAAAATTGCTGATTTTTGTGGGCTAGTTGCTGCCGTTGAGCATTGACCAACTGATCAGTTAATTGTGCGACGCGTTGAGTATAACCTTCATATAAGCGTTGCGGCTGTGTAAATACATAAGATTCACGCACCTGCTTTAGACGTTGCCGATCCAACTGAATCTGAGCTGTCATTGCCTGAAGTAGCCGGCCACGCCATTGTGATATTGCCAACAATGTTTCTGACAAAACGGGGGTTGCCAGTTCTGCTGCAGCGGTGGGCGTTGCTGCACGAACATCCGCCACTAAATCGGCAATTGTGGTGTCCGTTTCATGCCCAACAGACGAAATAACAGGAATCTCACTGGCTGCGATGGCCCGAGCCACCCGTTCTTCATTAAATGGCCACAAATCTTCAATCGAGCCACCACCACGGCCGATAATGAGTGTATCAAATGAACCCAGCTCATTTACTTGTTGAATTCGCCGAACGAGATCATCTGCAGCCGCGTCCCCTTGTACCAAAGCTGGAAACAAAACCAGTTGAACAATCGGGAAACGGCGGCGGGTCGTGGTAATAATGTCGCGAATAACAGCTCCGGAAGGACTGGTGATCACGGCAATTCGCTTGGGATACTTAACGAGTGGGCGTTTGTGTTGTTCAAACAGCCCCTCGTTTGCCAGTTTTCGTTTGAGTTGCTCGTACGCCTGATAAAGCGCACCGACGCCATCAGGTTCCATGCGTTCAACATAGATTTGATAGCTTCCAGATGGCTCGTAAAGCGAAATGCGGCCGGTTACCAAAACCTTCATCCCTTCTTCAGGCTGAAACTTTATTTTAGCAAAAGCGGACTTAAACATAATGGCACTTATCTTTGCATGGTCATCCTTCAAACTAAAATACTGATGAGCGTTAGGTCGCGGACGAAAGTTAGAAATTTCTCCTGTTAGATAAACCCGTCCCAGATATGGATCAGCATCAAATTTACGTTTGAGATAACGCGTTAAGGTAGTAACGGATAAATAATCTTCTCTGTCCGCCATTTAGTTCACCGCCTGCCCTGTCTGCCAGGCTGCCAATTGAATGGTCTGTTGCATGAGAGTGGCAATTGTCATTGGCCCAACACCACCCGGAACTGGCGTCAAATAGCCGGCCACTTGATCGACTCCGGCAGCCACATCGCCAGTTAAATGGCCAGAATCATCACGATTCATGCCCACATCGATGACCACAGCGCCAGGTTTAACCATGTCACGTGTAACAAGATTAATTTGACCAACAGCGACCACAATAATATCTGCAGTTTGTGTCAGCGCCTTTAAGTTTTCTGTGTGCCGGTGCGCTAATGTCACAGTTGCGTTAGCGTTATTCAATAAAGCAAGTAACGGCTTACCAACCAACCGACTGCGTCCAATCATCACCACATGTTTGCCAGAAAGTGAAATTTTATACGCATTCAATAATGTCATGATCCCTTTTGGGGTACAGGCAATTGGATAGTGGTCACCAACCTGGGCGTAGAGTTGACCTAAATTTTCAGGATGCAAGCCATCAACGTCCTTTTTTGGATCGATGGCCATCATGACAGTCTCTTCATCTAAATGCTTTGGTAGTGGTGACTGCACTAAAATGGCGTGAATTTCCGGATCAACATTGTAGTGTTGTACTAAAGCCAACACTTCTTCTTGCGTAGCATCTGCTGACAATCGTTTTACGACTGAATTAAAGTGAAGCTTACTTGCTTTTCGTTCCTTATTGCGAACATAAATGGCGCTGGCGGGATCGTCTCCCACCACAATGACGGCCAGCCCTGGAATAACTCCTTGTTGCATTAAGGTCATACTTTGTTGTGCCAATTGTTCATTCAGTTGTTTTGCAACTGCTCGTCCATCCATCTTTATTGCCGTCATAAACTAGCTCCTTACCCTACCGTTTTCGCACATTTTATTCGTTCACACTGAATAATTTTAACACATTCAGCACTTGTTTTAGCTACCTTTACATACGCGAATGATCATCACTTTTAACGCCGTTTGAGCAAAAAAAACGATGTACGTGAATTTTAACGTCAAGCATCAAAATTTGCGCACATCGTACTCTGTATTTTCTTTTTACTCGGCAGACGTTTCATCAGCCTTATCAAATAGCTTTGACAGCACACCGTTAATAAACCGTCTCGAATCATCATCTGAAAACTCTTTTGCTAGCTCCAAAGCTTCATTCAGAGCCACACGCGTTGGAACTTCAGCTGAATACTCCATTTCGTAGAGGCCCAACCGCAAAATAATCAAGTCAGGATTAGCTAATCGAGAAATCGACCACTTATTGGCCAGTAACGGTGTGATTTGAGCATCTAAATCAGCTGCTTTCTCCGTCACCCCATTCACCAATGTGATCAAATATTCAGGAATCACTGGCGCTTGACCAGTTTTACTTGGAATTAACTGTCTGTACAAGTCTTCAACGTTGGCATCTGCATTCACGTGTTTTGCAAATAAAACTTGAAATGCAATCTTTCTGATCTGGTGTCTTGTTAAACTCACTACAGGTCACCATCTTTGCTGATCGTTGAATCCTCGTCGGCAGCATTTTCAGCAGCGTGATCGCCAAAAATATCATCAGGATCGATGTCGGAATCGTTCTTTTCAGGCACGATGCCAACGATATGAACGTTAACCTCGCCCATCGGCAATTCTGTCATGAGTGTCACCTGCTGCTTCACTTTGTCTTGCATTTCCAAAGCAACCTTGGGCACGTTCACACCATAATCCAGGTAAACAAACACGTCCGCCGAAATTTCGCCGTCATTGACACTCAGCTTGACACCCTTACTATGTTCAGTACGTCCGAACAGTTCAGAGACGTTATTTGCAATTGTGCCACGCATCCGATTAACGCCGTCTACTTGACTAGCCGCAATGCCAACAATAATCTCCAATACATCAGACGCAATTTCAATGCTACCCAACGCATCAGCAGGTTGATTCAATGTAATGTTATTGACTTCAGGCATAATGGCCTCCAATCCAAACTAAGCTCTTGAAACGTAAGAACCGTCTTGTGTGTTGATAATCAATTTGTCATCGGCATTAACGAAGAATGGCACTTGAACAACAAGGCCAGTTTCCATTGTTGCTGGTTTTGAACCACCAGTAGCCGTGTCACCACGAATCCCTGGTTCAGTTTCTTTAACCGTCAAAGTAACGGTGTTTGGTACTTCAACACCAAGAATTTCGCTACCAAAAGAAGTGACACTCACTTCCATGTTTTCTAACAGGTACTTCGCAGCATTTTTCATCTGTTCGTTTGGAATTGAAACTTGGTCGTATGTTTCAGTATTCATGAAGACATAGTTTGAACCATCGTTGTACAAGTATTGCATGGTGGCTTGACTAATTTCGGCCAGTTCCATCTTGGCACCAGCACGGAAGGTCTTTTCCTGAACGGCACCAGTCCGCAAATTCTTCAGCTTCGAACGCACGAAGGCGCCACCCTTTCCGGGCTTAACATGCTGAAATTCAACGATCCGCCAAATAGCGTGATCAACTTCAATCGTAAGACCATTTTTAAAGTCTGCAGTAGAGATTGACATAAATAGTTCCTCCTAAACGTGCGCTAAGCACAGACAAATCACGAGTAGGTTGATTAAAACTGGATTCGATAATTCATCAAATACCGATTATTCTCAGTCAATCTCGCTTTATCAATGTTGCTTAGCGTCACTCTTGCTAAAATTCATTCTTGTTAAGTATACAGTAACGCATCCTGTCGTTGCAATAGCAGGCAATTTTAAACGTCTACAAATATTTAAGTTCTTTGGATGAAGTCGTCAAGACCTCAGCGCCATTTTCAGTCACCAAAACATCATCTTCGAGGCGAACACCGCCAAGTTTGGGCAAATAAATTCCTGGCTCAACGGTAATCACTTGGTTAGCCTGAATCGCGTAAGGAATTCTCGGACCGTAGACTTGCGGCTCTTCATGAATATTAAGCCCAATACCGTGGCCCATGCCATGATTAAATTCAGGCCCATAGCCGGCAGCCTTAATAATATCCCGTCCTGCTGCATCTAGCTGTGCACCGGTAACACCCGGTTTGATGGCGTCAATGACTGCTTGGTTAGCAGTTCGTGTCAAATTATAAATATCAATCAGTTCCGGTTCCGGCTGGCCCAGCGCAAACGTCCGCGTAATGTCAGACGTATAATCATCAAAATAAAAGCCAAAGTCAACCGTGACCAACTCACCCTTAGCGAGCTTTTTAGTTGTAGCCGATCCATGTGGTTCAGCAGAACGATAACCACTAGCGACAATTGTGTCAAACGACGGGCCTGTCGACCCATGTGCACGCATCCAAGCATCCAGTTTGTTAGCAACCTCAATTTCAGTCATGCCCACGTGAATTTGTGGCAGTAACGCATCATAACCTTCACAGGATAACTTGATGGCATGACGAAGTTTGGCAATCTCATCCGGCTCTTTAACTTCACGCAAATGATCGACAACTGCGTGCAAACCTACAAAATCGGCGCCAAGCTGTTCATCCAGCATTGACCAAATTGCGTAAGGCAAGGTATCCTCAAAACCAACGACACTCAAATTTTGTGTGTCTGCCAGTTTGACGACTGTGCCATAGTAATCGCGTGTGATTTCTAGTGAAATCTGTGGATCTAATTCGGCCTTCATTTCAGTCTCATATCGGGCATCCGTAATCATAAAAGCCTGGTTTTCTGTGATTAATAAGCAACCATCCCCGCCAACATTGGAAAAGCCTGTCAAATAATGCAGGTTATACTCATCAGTCACTAAAAAAGCGTCCAAATGTAATTGATCCAATACTGCTTGCACTTTTGCAACCCGTTCTTGTCTCATGCAATTGCCTCCTCATTAAAAAACTTTTTCAAATTAAAAAACGAACACAATGCCTTCACATTATGCCCGTTTTTTAATCGATTGTTATTCTGCTGCTTCAGCGGCAGGGTAAACAGATACCTGACGGCGATCCTTACCCTTGCGTTCAAACTTAACAACACCAA
>DMZB01000020.1 GCA_003482405.1 Lactobacillus sp.
CGGTACTGCACTGATGTTGGTGATTACAACATGGGGTCGAACAATACTTGGTCATTTAGGCTTTCAAGCCTATCAATTTGCACGTGTCGATACTTGGTTGCACCCATCGGCGGATACGTCTAATCAAGGCTATCAGTTGTGGCAGAGTATGAAGGCTATCGGCTCCGGTGGACTGTTTGGAACTGGTTTTAACGTTTCGCATGTTTACGTGCCAGTTCGTGAATCAGACATGATTTTTTCTGTCATTGGTGAAAACTTTGGTTTTGTCGGCGGTCTTTTGTTGATCATGTTGTACTTTTACTTGATTTGGCAGATGGTGCGAGTGACGTTTGATACCAAAAATGAATTTTATGCGTACATTGCCACCGGCGTGGTCATGATGATCTTGTTCCATGTCTTTGAAAATATTGGTATGAACATTGGACTGTTGCCACTTACAGGGATTCCATTGCCGTTTGTCAGTCAAGGGGGCTCTGCGTTGATTGGAAATCTAATCGGTGTTGGTTTAATTATGTCGATGCGCTATCATTACACCAGTTATATGTTTAGCAGTGAAGCAAGTTTTAAATAAATCGGTAAAGTGAGGAATTGATTGTGGATAACATCAGTAAGTATTTTTGGACAAAAAAAGACGGCGATAATACGCGTCTTGGTCTGAGCAAAGATGCTCAGGATGAATTAGGCAATGTCACTTATATTGATTTGCCTAAGGCTGGTAGCAAACTTGTTAAGGGTGAAACGTTTGCCAGCATAGAAGCTGAAAAGGCTGTTTCCGATATGCCAAGCCCAGTTAGTGGGACCATTGTGGAAGTGAACCCTGCTTTGAAAGATGGGCCTGATGCCTTAAACGGCGATTGGGACGAAGCTTGGTTGTTAACTTTGAGTGAATCAAAGTAGTTTAATTCAAGTTGTTTTAGTAATGTGAACAATGTGAACACATGAATATAAATATCCCTATTCCAGTTTTTCGGAATAGGGATATTTGTTTATCAACGATGATTATTTGTTATCAGACTTAATGTGCTAAATGCTGACCGGCTTAATTACGTGACAGTGACTAATTTTGGATAGTTTCAACAAATGCCTTAAATAGTTGCGCTGCGTGGGTGTCAGTCGCTGCCATCATTTCAGGGTGAAATTGAACAGCAATAATCTGGCGTTTTTGATCTTCCATGGCCTCAATCACGCCGTCCGCAGCAGTTGCGGTTACGGTGAATCCAGGAGCAACGTGATGGACGGATTGATGATGGAAAGAGTTTACCCACTCGGCAGTTCCATAAATTTGCTGAAGCAAACTACCAGAAGTTGTTTTGATTTGATGGACTGGTGCTTCCCAAGCGGTTGGAAATTGATTGTGACCAATGGCATTTGGCACTTGAGTGGGAATGTCTTGATAGTTAGTGCCACCCAACACGGCATTGAGAATTTGAATGCCACGGCAAATGCCCATGATCGGCTTATGTTTAGCGATGGCTGCCTGGATGAGTCCCTGCTCGAAGCGGTCACGTGTCCAGTCGTTCAGCCCATTTTGAGGTAGCGGATCTTCGCCATACAACCTTGGGCTTACATCTTGACCGCCCGTCAACAGAATAGCGTCCACGTGATCAACATATTCAGCTGCTGCCTGTGGTGTCGCAATTGGAATTAAAAAGGGTAATGCACCGGCATCAACTAGTGAAGAAACGTAATTTTTTTGCGTGTAGTCGACGTAGTTTGTGTCCATGTGTTCACTAGGGCGCACAAGGTGGTTTGTGCCAATACCAATAATTGGTTTCATGGTGATCAACTCACTTTCTAAAAAATGTCTGAAACTAGTTTACCGCAAATTTGTGTTCGTGTGCTGACCTGACACCTGAATTCATTTCGTAAGCAGTTTTGTAAACGCCTTCAGTTGCTTATGTGTTCAAACGTCGGTAAGATTGTAGACAAGAAAAGGAATGGGTGATAATCAATGGCTGATGAATTGAAACAAGTAGACGGTGTTCGAACCGAATTACGAAGTTTGCGGCAACAAGTTCAGGCAGGGGTGGTCTTTCAATCGTTAAACACCAAGATTGGTGATGTACTAGACAATCTACCGAAAAATGAGGCAACGCCAGTTACTTTGCCAGACGACGATGATGGCGTTAAGGATTTGCTGCAGCAGTTAAATCAGCAAGTGAGAGCAACGACATTAGACAGCATTCAAGATGATCAGCTAATGCAATTAATCAACCATTTAAGGTCGACTGATGCGGATGTGCGTGATCGCGGGATTTACTTCTTCTTTAACGATGCTTTGCAACAGCAGATATTAACAGAAGATCAGCTGCGCTTGTCAATGAACACGCTGTTACAGGACCGCGTCTTATTTAGTCATATTACTGAACCGGAAAACGACGGTATTTTTGGCCGTTCGTTTGCGGTCATGATTCTGTCTGTTTTAGCCTACGCCAACCGGGTGGATGGTCACTTTTTGGATGCAGAAACGGTGATGCGGTTGGTGGATCAGTTAGCGACGTACATCGCGTTAGAAAACGACACACGCGGTTTTGTTGGCAAAGCTGGTTGGGCACATGCTTACACGCACATTGGCAATTTGTTAGATGAGTTGGCTGAAAGCAAGGTTTTAACACGGGCAGATAAAGTCTTTTTAATGATCGAGATTCTAGAAAAATATCGTCGCTTAGATACGCCGTTGATTTTCGGTGAAAGTCGTCGTTTAGCTGCCTATCTGTCAACTGTGGTGAATATCAATGATTTGTATGAACAAACCTTTCTCCAAGAATGGCGGCAGTGGCGCGTACGCCTGAGCAATACGCCGCAGCCGGAAGACGAAGCTGGGTGGACACGGCTATTTAATCGGTCCAGATTATTGTCTGCTATGATTTTACGGGATGATTATCCCGAAGCCATTAACAATGCACTGAATGCTGAGGTGGATTTTTTATCGTGATTTAAGCTTAGGCCAGTTCGCTAACGTTGAGGACTGGTCTTTTTTTAATCAGCGTGTGATGTTAGTTGGTGTCACTGCATGATTCTGGTATACTTAAGGTTCATTTAACTGACCGGAAAAAAGAAAAAGGTAGGATGATCAACGTTATGAAAAATAAAAAGCTGCACATCGCGTTACTGTTCGGTGGCAATTCATCAGAACACGATGTTTCCAAACGTTCTGCTCACAATATTTATGATGCAATGGACAAGGATAAATATGACGTCAGCTTATTTATGTTTACAAAAGATGGCATTTTATTAGGCAATCAGGCTTCACACCGCATTTTTGATGGGGAAGATGAAGACCTTGTCGTTAGTGAAGAAATGCCAAAGATTGATACCCACAATCCGTTGGCACCAATCATGGCGCTAAATGAGGTACCAGACATTGACCTGTTTTATCCTGTGATTCACGGAAATTTAGGTGAGGATGGTACCGTTCAAGGCCTGTTCAAATTACTAAAAAAACCGTATATAGGCAGTAATGTATTAGCATCTGCTTTGGCCTTTGATAAAGATATGACCAAGCGGATTCTTACCCAAGCGCACGTCCGCAACACGGAGTACGTCGTAATTACACCTGAAAACAAAGCCCAATTGGACTATGAAACAGTGGCGGCCAAGGTCGGCCGGGTGATGTTCTTGAAACCTGCCAATCAAGGTTCCTCAGTCGGCATTCATCGTGTGACAAATGCCGAAGAATTCAATGCTGGTTTGGCTGACGCCTTACAGTATGACTTTAAAGTTTTAGCAGAAGAAGCGATTGACGGTCCACAAGAAATAGAGATTTCAATTTTAGGAAATGAACATCCACGAGCCTCAAAACTTGGGGCAGTGCGAGTTCCTGACGCTGACACATTCTATGACTATAATAATAAGTTTGTTGACGCCAGTGGTGTTGTGTTTGAGTTGCCTGTGGTCTTACCTGACTCACTAACCAAAGAAATTACGCAGATGGGTCTTGATGCCTACGTTGCACTTGGCATGAAGGGACTCGCGCGCATTGATTTTCTGGTTTCCAAAGACGGTGTACCATATTTGAGTGAGCCAAATACGTTACCAGGTTTTACGAATATCAGTTTGTATCCGCAGATGTGGGGTGTGTCTGGCATCGATTATCCAAGTTTAATCGATGAAATTATTAATTATGGCTTGGCAGAGTACAAACGCAATCAATCAATTAGTTACTCCTTCACTAAGCTGGGTACGGAACATGTTGGCGAAAAGAAGTTTAACTAGTCCACACATGACGGCTCAAGTGACAGTTTGATGCACGCCAAGTGTTTTCGAAAAAAGCAAATTTTATCCGGCCAATATTTTTAAAGAAACTTGTGTTGCAACAAACACAGGTTTCTTTTTTTCGTATGTCTATGATGTTCACACAGATAAACGGAGGTAGACGAGAAATGCGGGAGCAATGTCAGTGGGCCATGAAGGATAAACGATTACAGCACTACCATGATACAGAATGGGGAGTTCCAATTTATGATGATCAGGCCCTATTTGAAATACTGAGCCTAGAGATTTTTCAAGCAGGGCTAACCTGGTCACTAATTCTTGAGCGGCGCGACGCCTTGCGTCGAGGGTTAGTAAATTTTGATATTGATCAACTTGCCGGTTTTGCTGTTGCTGATGAGCAGCGTTTAATGGGGGATGCAACAATGATTCGCAATCATCAAAAATTAAGCGCTGTTATTCATAACGCACGACAGTGGCAACAGCAGCAACTGGGTGACTTGTCCCCAACTGAACAACTGTGGTCGCTGCAACGGCAATTTCAAAGTCAACGTCCTGGTTTTCTTTCAACAGAAAGTAAAAATACATTCATTGAACAAACAACGGCACTTTTTAAAACATGGGAAATCAAACGGGTTGGTTTAAAAACAACGACGAGTTTCCTACAGGCTGCTGGTTTTATCAATGACCATGCTGAGAATTGTTTTCGAAAAAAAGAAATATATTTATCGGTCCATACCACTGGACGAATTTCAAAAAACATGCGATGATGATAGCGGCAAAAATTATCGTGGGCATGAGGATTCAAACCGTTCTGACACGCGGCTTCATGAGCTTGACGATGATGGCAACGGCACTGATGACAATGCGTGATTCAGACGTTACCGCCAGGGTAAAAGCAACCTAATTTTGATGCGACAATCATTTTGGAAGAAGGCGTTTGTGTTTGGAAAACTTCACTTTGCGACTGGCAACTGAGTCTGACATGGATCAAATAATGGTGATTATCCGTGGGGCCCAAAAATTTATTGCACAGCAAGGTTTTGATCAGTGGCAAGATGGCTATCCAGCGCAAGCAGACATGTTAGCAGACATTCAGGCAGAACGTTTATACGTACTTGCTAACGATACTCACGTGGCTGCGGTTGCAGCTGTGATCATCGGTATTGATCCTAACTATCGGCTGATTGAAGCTGGAAGTTGGTTTGCGCCAGATGACAATTATGCAGCTATTCATCGTGTGGCAGTCTCCGGAAAATTTCGCGGGCAGCACCTAGCTGAAGCATTGTTTACTGAGTTGTTGGCAATGCTGAAGCGCACAAATGGTGTTGCTAGTGCCCGTGTGGATACACACGAAGATAATCACGTGATGCAACACGTTGTCCAAAAGGTAGGCTTTGAGTATTGTGGTCACGTTTATATTGACGGGGCTGCACGACGGTTGGCTTACGAGTGTGTGCTGAGCTAACGTAGCGAACGTTCTGGCCTGATTCAAACAGAATGAGGCAGAGAAGATGAGAATATTAGGCTCGCGGGTTCGTGCTTACCGTAAAGCACGCGGCTTATCACAGAAGGATCTTGCTAAAAACATTTGTACGCAAGCGACAATCAGTTTGATTGAAAAACGGAATAAAATTCCAAGTATGCAAATTTTACTGAAGTTATGCAGTCGTTTAGGCATTCAGTTAAACGACATTATTGTTGAAACGGATGACCAGATTGCCCAGAATTTTCGGGAAGTTGGTTACGCGATTCGCAGTGGTCAGTACCGTAATGCAGAAACACGCTTGGACCGAGTTAAATTTCGTAGTTTAAAAGAAGCCGATGAAATCAAGGCTTATTACTATTATCGTGGTGAACTGCAGTTGATGAATCATGCTAATCCTGATGAAGCAATCTTCAACTTTGGTATGTTACTCAACGAATTTAGTAGTCGAACAAAGGATATTTATTCAGTGATGTCCCGATTAGGACTGGGACTCTCGTACGCTCAGAAGGGTGAATTTGAGAAGGCGGAATTATTTGTCACGCAGGCTATCCGCAATTTAGATGGATTTGATTCAGATAGTCATGATCTTGTGCAAGACCAGGTCTCCACATTTTTGCGAGCAGCCAAATTTTTCCAACAGATCGGCAAACACGAAAAAACATTGTCATTAGCCAAAAAGGCCATCAAGTTAAGCGAACAAAATAACAGCCTATTTTTGCTAGAAGATATTTATCAAACAATGGCGATCAGTCAGTTGGAGTTGGCAGACGAGAAGAGTGCGCAACGAAACATGTACATTGCGTATGCACTAGCACTGGTTGCTAAAAACCAACGTTTGGCAGACAGTATTACAAGCAATGTCGCTAAGTATCAGATTCCACCATTGGCTCTTTAAATAAAGATGCTACAAAAAGAAGCTAGTCCGTCGCAAAATGACGGACTAGCTTCTTTTTAGATCAATCGATTTTTTGATTAACCACGTTCAGCATCAGGGATAATCGTAGATGCTGTGATGAATTACTTCTTGTTTGTCGCCTGGGCGCCTTCCTTAGCAGTGACAGGTTTGTTTTCAAGGTCAGTGCGGACAACTAAGACGTCACAAATGGCAGCACGGGTAACATATTCAGTAACGGAACCGATGAGCAAACGTTCAACTGCGTTTAGACCAGTAGCACCAATCATGATTAAATCAGTACCAAGCTCCTTGGGTACTTCCTGAGCAATGATGGATTTAGGTGCGCCATACTCGATGGAATATTCACACTTAACGCCGGCTTCTTTGGCTTCGGCTGCATACTTGTCGAGCGTTTTCTTGGCGGTTTCAGTCACTTGTTCCACCATGGTTGTGTCGAAACTGTAAATGTTCTGAAAAGCACGTGTATCAGCGACGTGAAGCAGATGCAACTCGGCAGCTTCACCGTTCCGCTGTGTGACTGCAACGGCTTTCTTGAATGCTAATTCGGCTTCTCGAGATCAATCGATTAGAACTAAGATTCTTTTATATTGTTGTGCCATGAAATTCACTCCCCTTTTATTTTCTATCTTCATTTTACTGTAAACGGTTTGAAAACAAAAGTGAAAGCGCTGTATTTTCGTTCATAATTCTGAATTAGCGTGCGATTTTTGATGATTAAGAAGACATTTTGTTGCGGTATGTTAAGAAAGCCTCTGTATGCAGATGAGATCTTAATTCATAAAGTGAATTAATGATAGCCCCAGTAACATTCCTGACAGACAACCCACAATCAAAGCAACAACCATCACGATCATATTGAAAATTCCGCCAAGTGCAAGCAAACCGACCACGAGTAGTTCAACGGCCCAAAACTTGAGCAGACCACTTACTTGCGGGTGACGGTCCGTGGTGAACAGCAAAAAACCGGTCGTTCGATGTGTCCAAAGGTAGCCGCTAATAAAGAAAAAGATCAGTGCAAAGATGATCATTAAAATTTTAATTGTCATAAAAATACCTCGTGAGTGTTTATTATAAAGGAATTACGGCTAAAACGATAGGGTGATTCACACGCAACGAGGTTAAATCGTGATTGCTGTGTTTGGGCAGCAGAAAAACGGCGCCCTCTAGGAGGACGCCGTTCCAAAGTATGCACTTTGATGAAAACTAGTGATGCCGACAACCGGCTCTTCAGAGTTGACCCGCGACAAGGCAGGTGGGCGTGGCTGTTAAAGCTTCTGATTACCAAGAGAAAAGGCATATCATAGGCGATACTAGAGTCACACCCAAAGTAGTAAGACTGTAAGGCAACACTGTAAGTTGAGCCTTGCGTACATCTTAGAATTCATATTGAGCATATCATGATTTTTTTAATGACGCAATCATTTCGCACAAGCGGTTATGTGTTTTTCATTTTCTTGGTTTTGGTGTTATTTGTCAGTCTTAGGTGGTAGGGGATGACCACCAGCAGCCATCAAACGTCGGTATTGCTCAGATAAGGCCGACTCAAAGCGACCGTTGGTTTTGGGATGGTAATAGTTTGCATTAACCAGATTATTAGGCAGGTACTGCTGTTTGACCCAATCATTGGCATAATCATGCGGAAATAAATAGTCGACACCATGTCCAAGTTTAGCGGCGCCTTTATAATGTGCGTCTTTTAAGTGCGCTGGAATATCGCCACTCTTACCAGCATTAACGTCCGCTAAGGCCAAATCGACGGCACTGATACCTGAATTGGATTTGGGTGAAAGACATAGTTCAATTACGGCATCAGCCAAAGGAATTCGTCCCTCCGGTAACCCTAATTGTTGGGCAGCAGTGACCGCCGAAACCGTGTGTGCTGTCGCTGCTGGATTTGCCAATCCCACGTCCTCATAGGCGATGACGAGCAAGCGCCGGCAAATGATCGTTAAGTCGCCGGCGGCCAACAGACGGCTCATGTAATGCAGTGCAGCGTTAGTATCTGAACCACGAATGGATTTCTGAAAGGCAGAGATAACGTCGTAGTGCGCATCACCGTTTTTATCAGCGGAGAGTGCCTTTCGCTGCAAGCATTCTTCCACGATGGGAAGGGTGATATGAATAGTGCCATCTTTGTCCGGATCCGTTGATCGGACAGCAAGTTCCAACGCGTTGAGTGCACTTCGTAAATCACCGTTCGTTGCAGTTGCTAAATGGTGGCGGGCATTGTCCGCTAGGGCCACCGTATCTTTGCCAAGACCATTCGTGGTGTCTGCTAAAGCGCGTTGAATTGCGATTTCAATGTCTGACGGCGTCAGTGGAAACACTTCGAAGATTTGCGTACGGCTACGAATGGCAGGATTAATGTTGATGTACGGATTTTCTGTGGTGGCCCCAATAAGGATAATTGCACCACTCTCGAGTAAGGGTAACAAAAAGTCCTGCTTGGTTTTGTCCAAACGATGGATTTCGTCTAACAACAACACAACAGTACCACTCATCTTTGCCTCTTCGGCTACAATTTGAAGGTCTTTTTTACCGTCTGTAGCGGCATTTAACATGCGAAAAGCATATTTTGTTGAACCAGCAATGGCGCTGGCAATACTCGTTTTGCCAGTGCCCGGTGGTCCGTATAAAATCATGGATGAAAGCATTTTGGCTTTGACCATGCGGTTAATGATCTTACCGGGGCCGACTAAGTGCTGTTGACCAACAATATCTTCGATGCGTTTTGGCCGCATTCGATAAGCTAAGGGTTGCATGGGACCTCCTTTCTGAACATCAAATTGGCAATAATCGGATTGCGTTTGAAAAGCGCCCATTTCCGCAATCGGGGAATAAGCGCCTAAACATGATATAGACAAATTGAATAATCACACATGAACTAATTTCAATGACACAGTTAACTTTTAAATAAACGGTGCCACAAGTTTGGTTTCTTAGCGGCGTGGGTATTCTGATTATTTGTTTGGGATTGATCAGGATACTTTTTGGCCACGTCAACTGGATTCATATCAATCGCCGTTTTAGCAGTAATCACTAATGCCAAATCGTCGTCACCAGTTTTATATTGTGGATCATTTTTTATGGTAAATGACACAGCGTGCATGGTGGCCATGCGAATGTATGGGCTGAGGACATCTTGTTCCAGATTACCATTGATGAGCACAGTATCATTCACTTCGTCACGTTGACTAAGATCTTTACCAAAGGCGTCAAGATACTGATCGCTCTTTAACTGCTGGACGGTCATCGTTAGGGCAACACGTTCTCGAAAAGTTCCCAAATAGTGGCGTTGCTCATCGGGATTGATCTTGGGTGTGCCGTAAATCGCGTTAGAAAGACGCTTATTGGCGTCACCTTCTGTTCCATTGTCAGCCATTCAGATTCCTCCTCACCTCATGTCTGTTGGTTATTATAACATATCTATTTTCAACAATTACAGCTGGAAACTTCTGTAAAAAGAACAAAGAAAAACCGATAGGACAGGGGTCCCACCGGTTTTCAAAACAAGTTCTAATGAAAATTACAACTTGTTGTAGTATTCAACGATTAATGATTCGTCAATATCAGCATCCAGATCTTCACGTTCTGGCAAACGAACTAATGAACCCTTTAAGTTGTCAGCATCGAATTCAACATACGCTGGACGACCAACAACGGCTTCAACAGCTGCTTGGATAATGACTAATTTCTTTGACTTGTCACGAACGGCAATTTCTTGGCCAACTTTAACTTCGTATGAAGGAATGTCAACGCGTTTGCCATCAACTGTGATGTGACCATGGTTAACCAGTTGACGTGCTTGGCGACGAGTTGTAGCCAAACCTAAACGGTAGACCATGTTGTCCAAACGACGTTCCAGAAGAACGAGGAAGTTAGTACCATGAGTACCCTTACGGATCTTACCAGCTTTGACGAACAAGTTGGCAAATTGACGTTCAGTCATACCGTAAGTGAAACGCAACTTCTGTTTTTCACGTAATTGTGTACCATATTCTGAAACTTTACCGCGACGGCCTTGACCATGATCACCAGGGGCGTAAGGGCGACGAGCTAATTCTTTACCTGTACCAGAAAGTGAAACGCCCAAACGACGTGACAGTTTCCAGGAAGGTCCTGTATAACGTGACATTTAAATGTCCTCCAAATAATTTGTTTGGAGTAAAATATGCGAAGTGCAGACTCGGTATTCGTGCAGGTTACTTTGCAATGTTCACCGGAGCAGCCCCGGGTACTAGTTGAACTCATATTGCTAAATGCAATATCAGCACTAATCTGTTGACGAGCTTACTGTCTACTGCTGCAAATTTTACAACTGAAATAGTATACCTTGATTTAGGCGGTAATGTCAAGATGGCGTAAGAGGACTTGTGCAAACGCGGTGAGTTCGGTCACGTCGTCAGAACTAAAACGATTCAATGTGGGGGAATCTAGATCCATGACACCAATCTGAATGCCATCTTTGGTCAAGGGAATGACGAGCTCAGCGTTGCTGGCTGAGTCACAGGCGATGTGGTCAACAAATGCGTGGACGTTAGGGACAACTTGAACTTGCTGTGACGTTAACGCTGTGCCACAGACCCCGCGACCAGGTTTAATGTGCACACAAGCAACATTGCCTTGGAAGGGGCCAAGCAATAATTCGTCTTCATCCGGATGATACAGGTAAAAACCCGCCCAATTTAGATCAGGTACACTTTGTTTTAACAAAGCAGAGGCGTTAGCCAGGTTAGCAATCAAATCATGTTCATCCGTTAATAGTGCGTCTAATTGCTGATTTAGCAGTGATTTCGTAATGTTTGCCATAATAACCTCCATAACTAAGCGATAAAAAAAGGTAAAGTCACAGAAACGTAATCTAAAGCGAAAAACTGCCTATGCTATACTTTTCATTAGTTAGTTACGTTTCAATGTATGAAGTTTCAATTTGATGACGTACATTTTAATGATTTATTTCAAAAAAGCAAGCAATTGAATGACTTGCAAACGGGGATGGACGTGCGAAATGGTTCAAGTGTTAATTGGTATCATCATTCTAGCAATTATACTGTTTGGGGCAGTGTTTGCCTTCCAAAAAATTACTGGACGTAAAATTCAAGCGTTGAAGGATCGTCGTGAGGATTTACGGCAACTTCATGTCGATCAACAGGTGAATGCTGGCCATCAGCTCAGCTTAACCGGGCAGTCTTTGACAGCTTTTAATGGTCTAAACGACGAGTATCAAAATGTTGAAACAAAGACGCTGCCACAGGTCGATCAAATTACGAACCAACTGTTAGTTGATGCGCGCGGCATTAACTTTGTTAAAACGCGTACTGAATTGCAACAGGCAACAGATTTGTTAGATGATGCGACGGAAAAACTCACACATGTTCAAGGTGGTTTGGACGCACTGAAGAAGGTCGATAGCGATCATCGGGCAGCGGTTAGTCAGTTGGAAAAGAAGTACCAGGATTTGCGGAAGGTCTTACTTTCTCAAAATCTGAGTTTTGGAGACAGCATCGATA
>DMZB01000047.1 GCA_003482405.1 Lactobacillus sp.
ATCTAAAGCATTATCTGCACCTTGAAAAACCTTGTCGACAACCACTGCAGGCGCGTCATTTTCTTCAATCTCACTAAAAAAGCTATCTGTTTGACTGGCAATACCGCCAAATCCTAGGCTAAATTCACGGAAGGACCGCCAGCCAATGCGTTTGACAAAACGGCTAACCGTTGCTGTTGAAACCTTGACGTTTTCCGCCAAATCTTGAATCGTCATTTCACTGGCAGCCGCTGGATTACCTAAAATGAAAGTGGCAATTTTTTTATCCGCACCGGTAAGATGCTGATAGTTTGCTTTGATGGTACTTACACTTGTTCTTGCGATGATGAACACCGTCCCTTAATGAAAAAAATTAATCGCTTTTATGTAAAAAGTTTTCTAAAACCATTATGCGGCAAACGCTTTCAGATTGCATCAACTTTCACAAATTAACTTACCTAAACAGTTGTGAACGCTACGGATTTCGCCTATACTAGCAGGCGTAGATTTAACTAAAAAAGTTTACAAAGGAGTTTATTGATATGGACTATATGGTCGGAATGGACATTGGTACCACAAGTACCAAGGCCGTACTATACGACTTGGACGGTAACGTTTTAGCGTACACCAACAAGCTTTACTCACTTTATCGGGATGCAACTGGCATGGCTGAGGAAGATCCTGAAGAAATCCTTGAAGCTGTTGTAAATGGTTTGCAAGAAATCCTGCGTAAGGCTGACCTCAAAAATGGCAAACTTCATGGTGTGTCATTCTCTAGTGCCAACCAGAGTTTGATTGCACTGGACAAAAATCACAAGCCCCTCACCCGGGTTATTACCTGGGCTGACACTCGAGCCACTAAATATGCTGATCAACTGAAGGCAGATGGCACTGGTAAAACGCTCTATGAGCACACTGGAACCCCAATTCACCCGATGTCTCTGCTCTGTAAGTTGCTTTGGTTGAAGAACGAACATGCTGATATTTATAACAACGCAGCTTACTATTGTGGCATCAAAGAATACATCTTCTATCGCTTGCTAAATGTTTGGCAAATGGACATTTCAGTTGCTAGTGGTACTGGGATCTTTAATATTTTTGACTTGGACTGGGACAAAGATGCGTTGGCCTTAACAGGCGTCACAACGGATCAACTGCCTAAGATCGTTGATGGTTACGCACAGTCTACAGGTATGCGCGATGAATATGCCAAGGTTATTGGCTATCCAAAGGATGTGCCATTCATTCAGGGTGCATTTGATGGCGCCCTATCAAACTTAGGTGTGAACGCTATTGAAGAAGGTGTCGTGGCCGTTACCATCGGTACTTCCGGTGCCGTGCGTGTCGTGACTGATCACCCCGTTATTGACCCGAAAGGCCGTGTGTTCTGTTATGCGCTTACCAAGGACCTGTGGGTTGTTGGCGGACCTGTGAACAACGGTGGTGTCGTCTTCCGTTGGGCTCGTGACAGTCTGTTTGATGCCGAAAAGAGCACTGCAACCCTGTTGCAAGAAGATTCATATGACTTGCTGACGGATATTGCCAAACGTGTTCCGGCTGGCTCTGACGGTCTCTTATTCCATCCATTCCTTGGTGGTGAACGTGCACCGATCTGGGATGCTGATGCACGTGGCTCCTTCTTTGGCTTGACCCAAATGCATACTCGTGCTCACATGATTCGTGCCGTTCTTGAGGGTATCGTGTACAACTTGTACACCGTTCTGTTGGCACTCGAAGAAGTCGTTGGCGAACCAAAGTCCATTATGGCGACCGGTGGGTTTGCTCGTTCCGAATTGTGGCGTCAAATGCTGTCTGACATCTTCGAACAGCCAGTTACAATTCCAGAATCCTTCGAATCATCATGTTTGGGGGCTGCTGTGATTGGGATGAAGTCGTTAGGATTGATTGACGATTTATCTGATGTTAAGAAATTTGTCGGTGAAACAAACACGTATCAACCAAACCCAGAGAACTTCGACGTTTATCGCGAATTAGTACCAATCTACATTCGCCTTAGCCGTCAGCTCCAAACTGAATACACGAACATTGCTAACTTCCAAAAGAAGCATGCGCAACATGGTGAAACAACGGATTAGAAGTATTTCAAGAGAGAGCGTGAACAACCTCGGGTGAGCTCGAGCAACAACTAGAAAAGCCCTTCGTATAGGCGAAGCTTGCCTATATGGAGGGCTTTTCAGGTTGTGCACAGTGGCTCAGAGGTTGTGAACGCGTTTATGGCAATTTCTTATCCGCATGATTCTTTGCGGTTGAAAAGAAATTGCCGACGCCACTTAGCGAAAATTACTGCAAATCGTGTTATGTCTCGCTCTCTTTTTTTACCGATTCCAAAGTACGTATAACAGACAATATAATTTATATTAGTGAAAATTTTTATCATAATATGAATATACTAATGATGGGATTTGACAACCGTTTGCATTAACCTAGTCCGCTGATGAAATGGTTACGCTTGCAAAAAAATTTCACTTTTTGAATGTAAGTGCTTTCCTAATTCCATATTATCTGGTATTGTCATCACAGTTCTTATTTTTTTCACTCTGAAAGGAGACATTCATTATGTCTGCAGCTTTACCTTTTATAGTGTTGTTCTTGGGAATTGCCCTTCTATTAGTTCTCATTATTCGATTTAAGATCAACACTTTTTTGGCCCTAGTTGTCACTGCCGTTTTGGTTGCCATCGGACTCGGAATGCCGATGGATAAAATCGCCTTATCCATTCAAACCGGGATTGGGAGTCAACTTGGTGAATTATCCATTGTCTTTGGCTTTGGGGCCATGCTTGGCCGCCTGGTAGCTGATGCCGGTGGTGCTTACCGAATTGCCACGACATTGATTCAACGTTTTGGTAAGAAACGTTTGCAATTAGCCGTTGTGTTAGCTTCCTTCATCATCGGGATTGCACTCTTCTTCGAAGTTGGTTTAGTCCTCTTGATTCCAATCGTCTTTGCGATTGCGGTTGAAGCGGAAGTGCCAATTCTGTACTTAGGGATTTCTATGGCAACTGCTCTGTCAGTTACCCATGGCTTTCTGCCACCTCACCCAGCACCTGTTGCAATTTCCGCCGCGTTACACGCTAACGTCGGCCGAGTACTCTTGTTTGGGATTATCTTAGCAATTCCAACCGTTTACATCGCTGGTCCATTGTTTACCAAGTTGGCCCAACGTTACGCACCTTCTGCATTTGAGCGTAAGGGTAACTTGTCATCACTTGGTGAAATTAAGGAATTCAAACTGGAAGATACACCAAGCTTTGGGATGTCCGTTCTGACCTCTCTATTCCCAGTTATCTTCATGGCCATCACCACGTTGTATCAGTTGATTTTTACTGGTGGTCAAGTACCCAAGCATCCAAGTACTTTGGATCAATTCATTTCATTTATCGGAAGTCCAAGTATCGCCATGATCCTTTCACTTTGTTTTGCAATGTGGTCAATGGGTTGGCACAGAAACCGTCCTACTAAGGACATCATGACTTCTATGGAAAACGCTGTTAAATCAATTGCCATGTTATTACTAGTTATTGGTGGTGGCGGTGCTTTCAAGCAGGTTTTAATTGATGGTGGTGTTGGTAAAGCTGTTGCTACACTATTCATTCACACAAACTTCAGCCCACTGTTACTTGGTTGGTTAGTTGCTGTTATCCTCCGTATCGCGTTGGGCTCCGCAACTGTTGCGGCCTTAACTGCTGCCGGAATTGTTGCACCACTGATGGCACAATCCGGGGTTGACCCAGCCCTGATGGTTATTGCCATTGGTTCTGGTTCATTGGCCGCATCACATGTTAACGATGCTGGTTTCTGGATGTTCCGGGAATACTTTGATTTAACCGTCAAACAAACGCTGAGTATATGGACCGTGCTGGAAACAATCATTGCGGTGTGTGGGATTATCGGAGTTATGATTCTAAACGTTATCTTCCACTGATCCATTCAATCTATCCATTATTTCAATCAACTATCGTTTACAAAGACGATGGTTGATTTTTTTATTTCATTTTTTAACCGCAATTATTAACACTATTCTAATGTTTATGACACAAGTGCGTTAAAAACACGATTGTCTTTGTATGAAGTACTGATTTTTGCTATGTTAGTACATGTATAAATGCGTAGCTAACTTCTAGAGAGGAACTCAGCATATAATCATGAATATTTTGACCAAGAGTCTGACTCACACTGTGGACTTTTTAAAACGTCACTATTTCCTGTCTTTGACAGCATTATGGCTTATCTTAGCCGTCGTTTATGTCTGGCCGTTTGCAAGCACACGTTATCTATTTTCTGGGGTTGACCTAACCTTTCACGTTCAGCGTATCAGCGAGTTAACACATAACTTTGAGCATGGTTCATTCATCCCCTATATCAGTACATATGCCTTCAATAAGGTTGGTTCTGGTGTATTCATGTTTTATCCGTGGATCACTTTTGTGCCATTTGCTTTACTCAACATGTTTGTTTACAGCCCTGTGTTGGCCATTTACGTCGGAATCATTTTAGAAACCTTTCTAACGTTTGTGATTGCCTACTACGCAATGCATCAATTTACCGGTTCAAAAATGCAAGCCGTCTTATTTGCGATCATTTATGGATTCGCACCATTTCGTTTGCATGATACCATCAACGGTTTTGTGATGGGTGAAGCATTGGCAATGATTTTTATGCCTTTGGCTTTCATTGGCTTCTACTTCGTTTTCTTTGGTGATCATAAACGGTGGCCAATTTTTTCTCTAGGCATGACCCTATTGCTGTTCTCTCACGTTTTGGGAACACTGTTGGCTTGTATCACCTTCATTGTGATTCTGTTATTCACAGTTTGGAAAACGGATCATCTAGGCAAACGCCTCCTCGCGGCCTTAAAGGCCGTTGCGCTCACTGCTGGAATGGGGGCAATCTATTACTGGCCATTTTTGGAGCAGATGCTTGGTGGCAATATTTCTGCTTCGGGGACTGGTCTTGGTGGCGCGCTTAATACCGCTGATCTAATCAATAACAGTTTAAATAATACAGACGTCAGTTATGGTCCTTTTGTGCTTATCATTTTATTGCTTGGGTTAGTATTCTGGGGTAAATTTAATGCTCGGGAACACACCGTTTATGTAATCGCAATGACCCTGACCGTCTTGTTAACCAACCTGATTCCTTGGCAAAACATGATTAAAAGTTGGGTCAATAACTTACAATATGTTTTCCGCATCTTCATGATTAGTGATGTTTTTGTGGCTGCATTCGCTGCGATGTTTTTATACCATGTCATTCAGCATCGTAGTCCCAAATCACGCCGGACCTACTTCATTATGTTTGCTCTGATTCCGGTTGCGCTGCTTACTTCAATGTCTGTTCAAACCGTTAAAAATAATAAGCATCAAATTTTGTTAAACTACTGGCCTTCAAAGAAATATCTCATTCCCTTCTCCCCTTCGCAACTACAATCTTACAAAGTGGATGGCAGGACCTACCACTTCCAGACAGGCCGTTACGCTCATTACGGTGCTATGGACTACTTTACGATCAAAAGTCGACCACACTGGCAAAATATTATTGATCGACAGGCAATTGTTAATGGGAAGAAACAATCGCTGTCACACCACCTCAGTTCGAAACCAAATCAGTTGATCTATCAGATTCACACAACACAAAAGCACAGTTCCGTTGATCTGCCGACGATTCCATATAAGAATGAAGTGGTCAAGGTTAATCATCATGTCGTGAAGCCGACGATTTCTAATAGAGGTACGTATAATGTCCGAACATCACAACGGCAAAATTTGATTACCGTCACTTACGTACCCAGTCTAATTGATCGTCTTAGCATTTGGGTTTCTGCCGCTTCTTGGCTATTGTTGTTTGTATTATTATTCCTGCAATACCGTCATTCAACAATCAAACAACGTGGTGCACATGCTCGTAAACGTTAGAATCCACTAATACTGAACCTCCTATTGAAATCATTTGTAATTTCAATAGGGGGTTTTTGTATACACTAATTTTTGATACCTATTTTAAAATAACAAATCACTTATCGACTAAAACTTTTTTCATTGTTTTTTCCGTTCAGCGCTATATTAAAAGTGCAAAAACGTGTACACTATTCAAAGTTGGTTTCACAAACTGACGAAAAGTATTTACATTTGAGAGGAAAGTTTTGATTATGACGCCATTTATTGTATTAATTCTTGGCATCGCCTTGTTGCTGGTTTTAATTATCCAGTTCAAGCTCAACACGTTTGTTTCCTTGATTGTGACGTCGATTCTTGTGGCTCTGGGTCTTGGCATGAATCCAGCGTCCATCGCGACGTCGATCAAGAATGGGATTGGTAGCTCACTTGGTGAGTTAGCCATCGTGTTCGGTTTTGGGGCGATGATTGGTCGGCTTGTGTCCGACTCTGGTGGTTCATACCGAATCGCTAAAACGCTGATCAACGCGTTTGGTAAGAAACGGTTGCAACTCGCTATTGTTGTGGCTTCCTTCATCATTGGGATGTCATTGTTCTTTGAAGTTGGTTTGGTCTTGTTGACACCAATCGTGTTTGCTGTTGCTCTAGAAGCCGAAGTACCGTTTGTTTACCTTGGCATTTCCATGGCGGCCGCACTGTCGGCGACGCAAGGGTTCTTACCACCACAGCCTGCACCAACGGCTGTATCAACGGCATTAGGTGCTAACACTGGGAACGTTTTGCTACTCGGAATTATCGTGGCCATACCCTGTGTTATCATTGCTGGTCCCGTGTTCACACGTGTTATGCAACGTTTGGAACCAGGCGTGTTCGTCATCAAAAAGGAACTGCCTGCTTTCGGTGAAGTTAAGGAATATAACCTAGATGAAACACCAAGCTTCGGTTTGGCCGCTCTCACCTCATTATTCCCAGTTATCTTCATGGCCATCTCGACGATTTACACCATGACCGTCTTGCACGGCGTTAAACCAGTCCATCCACATGGTCTTGCTTCCGTGATGATCATGCTTGGTGACCCCGTTATCGCCATGGTGATTTCATTGCTGTTTGCCATTTGGTCCATGGGCTTCTCCCGTGGCCGCACAATGAAACAAATTAGTGGCACAATTGAAGATGCCATCAAGTCGATTGCCATGCTGTTAATGGTTATCGGTGGTGGTGCCGCCTTCAAGCAAGTTCTGATTGATGGTGGTGTTGGGAAAGCCGTTCAACAGCTGATGGCTCACTCAAGTCTGTCCCCACTGATTCTTGGGTGGCTGATTGCTGTGATCCTGCGTGTTGCACTGGGTTCTGCAACCGTGGCCGGGATGACAGCTGCTGGTTTGGTTGTACCTCTGATGCATGCATCCGGCGCTAACCCGGCACTGATGGCCCTGGCTATTGGGGCTGGCTCACTANNATGCCGGCTTCTGGATGTTCTCAGAATACTTCGATCTAACCGTTAAACAGACCTTGAGTATTTGGACCGTGTTGGAAACAATTATTTCCGTCGTCGGTTTAGGAATGGTCTTGTTACTGAGTGTGTTTGTTCATTAGAATGAATGCATAACATTAAATGCCTTAATTGCAATAACCTTTTAAACGATGTCGTCATGACACCGTTTTTTTCGTCTCAAAATTTGCAAAGAAAAACTGCAAACATGAAATCATTCACGTTTGCAGAAATTGAGGACTAATGCAATTTAATCGATGCGTTAGGTAGGTTTTGGCATAACTTTCGGCGTACAAATGCGACTAGGCCTAAAACGCGCCACCACCCGATCCACCACCAAACCCACCGGTACTGCCTCCGGAAAAGCCGCCAGAGCCACCAGACAGACTGGATGCCTGCGTGTTGCTGGCTGAAATTGACGCCGATAATCCATTGCTTAAACCAGCGTCGAAGCTGTCGCCAAAGCCACCGAAACCGTAATACAGTGGGAAGATCATTCCCGTCTTCATGAGCGCCTCACGGCCAAATTCGACAGCGAGTGCTTTGGTGACCTTGTCAGCGAGTCCCAGCGCGGCTGCATACGGCAAAATTTGCTCCCAAATGATGAGATCCCCCACTTTGGCCGTATCAAAGTGGCCAATGTCCTCTAACATTCGTTTGAAACCAAGCATTTCTGTATGCTGTTGGTCACCGATCGGCGTGTAACGACTAATGTGCGTGCGTTGCCAGAGGGTCCATCCCCACGTTGCACAGGTGAGCACGGCGGCAAAGATCCAAACACCGATTTTTAAAGTAGGCAGATTCGACGCAATTAGCGCTGCTAACGCCGACAATGCTGTCGTGATAATGGCAACAATGAACCACCACCGTCGTAAAGCAAGATTATGGGCATCAAAGTTTGGTGCAGCCTCATCTTCGACCCGTTCCTGCCAAGCAGTGAATTGACTGCTCAAGCGACCACTTCGATCCTGTTTGCCAAACTTTTTCAACGTTTTTAAGGAAACCGTCTCGCCGTCACCCACCTCTGTCACCAGAAAATCGGTCAGCGGTTCTGAAAGGTCCCTTTGCTTAGTAATCACATACGTTTTATCGTCGGCCTTAATAGTCACTTCCCCGTCACTTGCCTCAGTCATCAAGGTTCCGGTATACGCCTTTGTCGTCGGCGCTTTATCGGTAACGAGCCGGGCCGCCACTGCTGGCGAGACGGTCGGCACTTCATACCAGTGATTGACCGCAATGGGCCGCGTGTGCGTATTAGCCGGCCGGCGACGAATATAAACGAATGAACCGCCAAACAGAACAAGTAGTATGAGCGCCAAAACGCTGATCATGCCAACATTCACTCCCGTTGCCTGTTGACGTTTGCGATTGGCTGCGGTGGCAAGATCTCGTTCCTCCTGTTGCGCCTTCGCCTTCATTGCCTTATTTACCACATTCGGATTTGCCGACGTCACAGTGGTTGGAAACAGTAAATCTGCTTCAACAAAACTGTTAGCG
>DMZB01000255.1 GCA_003482405.1 Lactobacillus sp.
ATTTGCGTCTTTTTTGTTTCTCAAAAAAAAGTCCGAAAAATCAGTGAGCTAATAGTCTTGATAAAAGCTCGTTAGATTCGTGTTAGTTGCCCAATAAGGCTATGGCAATTGACTCAAGCAGAAAAATAGTTTAAATATTCACAATACATTTTCAGATTTTAAAAAATCAAATATGAAAAAATATTACGACACTAAAACGCTTGATACAAGTAATGAAAACGCTTACTACAAAAATGTTTGAGAAATTGTGAGCAAAAAGGCTTGCAAAGTTTTTACATGGTGATATGATACTGGTTGTGAAAGAGATAACAAGTAATTGAAACCTTGATGGAGGAATTCAAAAATGGTTGTTAAGACTGATAAGAAGGCCGAACAAGAAACGACTGACACAGCTAACATGATCCAAGCGTTAGTTGACAAAGGTCACGAAGCTTTAGCAAAGATGGACAACTATGACCAGAAGCGCATTGACCACATCGTGCACGAAATGGCAATGGCTGCTCTGGATCAACACATGGAACTAGCCAAGCTAGCTGTTGAAGAAACAGGCCGTGGTGTTGTTGAAGACAAAGCAATTAAAAACATTTTCGCCTCAGAAAACATTTGGCACAAGATTAAAGACGACAAGACTGTCGGTATCATCCGTGAAGATGATGTCGAAGAGATCACTGAAGTCGCTGAACCACTTGGTGTTATCGCTGGTATCACACCAGTTACCAACCCAACTTCAACGGTTGTCTTCAAGGCTGAAATTGCCGTTAAGACGCGTAACCCAATTATCTTCGCCTTCCACCCACAAGCTCAAAAGTGTTGTGTGGCAGCTGGTAAAGTTGTTCGCGATGCTGCGATTGCTGCCGGTGCTCCAGAAGGCATGATCCAATGGATCGAAACACCTTCTATTGAAGCGACGAACTTACTGATCAACAACGATGGCATTGCTTCAACGTTGGCTACTGGTGGTCCTGGCATGGTTAAGGCCGCTTACTCAACTGGTAAACCAGCCTTGGGTGTTGGACCTGGTAACGGCCCCGTTTACATTGAAAAGAGTGCTAACATCAAGCGTGCCGTTAACGACATCACCTTATCCAAGACGTTTGATAACGGGATGGTTTGTGCTTCTGAAAACTCCGCTGTTATCGACGCTGACATTTACGACGATGTTATGGCTGAATTCAAACGTTTAGGTTCCGTTGTCATCAAGAAGGCTGATCAAAAGAAGCTTGCTGACGCAATGTTCAACCCAGTTACCCACGGTGTCAAAGGACCTATTGCTGGTAAATCGGCATTTGAAATTGCTAAATTAGCAGGCATCAAAGTCCCAGAAGACACTAAAGTACTGTTAGCTGAAATCGATGGCGTTGGTCCTGACTACCCATTGTCAGCTGAAAAGTTATCACCAGTTCTGTCCGTTTACAAGGCAGCAACCCGTGACGCAGCTTTGAAGACTTGCGAAGACTTACTAGACTTTGGTGGCCTTGGCCACACAGCCGGTCTTCAAAGTGAAGATCAAGATTTGATGAACGAATTCGGTATTCGTATGAAGGCCAGCCGTGTCTTGATTAACACACCATCTGCTGTTGGTGGTATCGGTAACATTTACAACAACATGATTCCTTCCCTAACTCTGGGAACTGGTTCATGGGGCAAGAACGCCGTTTCGCACAACGTTTCATCATTTGATTTAATCAACGTTAAAACGATTGCCAAACGGAGAAATAACATGCAATGGATTAAGATTCCAAGTAAAGTTTACTTTGAAAAGAACTCTGTTCGTTACTTAACAGACATGGAAGGTGTCGAAAAAGTCTTCGTCGTTGCTTCACCTTCAATGGTTAAGAACGGTTACGTTGACATCGTCCGCGATCGTCTTCGCAAACGTCCAAACGCTACCAGCATTCAAATCGAGGTCTTCGACCAGGTTGAACCAGACCCATCGACTGACACGGTTGACCGTGGTGTACGTTTGATGAATGAATTCAAGCCTGACACGATTATTGCCATCGGTGGTGGTTCGCCACTTGATGCCGCTAAGAACATGTGGATGTTCTACGAGCACCCAGATGCAGACTTCTTCGGTGCTAAGCAGAAGTACTTGGACATCCGTAAGCGGACTTACACATTCGAAAAGCCTAACAAGGCTAAGTTTGTTGCGATCCCAACAACTTCAGGTACTGGTTCAGAAGTAACACCATTCGCCGTTATTACTGACTCTAAGACCCACGTTAAGTACCCACTGGCTGACTATGCTTTGACACCAGATGTTGCCATCGTGGACCCTCAGTTCATCATGACTGTTCCAAAGCGCACTATTGCTTACTCTGGCTTGGATGTCTTCTGTCATGCCATTGAATCATACGTTTCAAGCTTGGCCTCAGACTACACGAAGCCATGGTCATTACAAGCATTGAAGTTGGTTTACAACAACCTGACTGCTTCATACAATGGTGACGCTCACGCCAAGGAAGAAATGCACAATGCTTCAACCTTAGCTGGGATGGCCTTTGCCAACGCATTCTTGGGTGTTAACCACTCTGTTGCCCACAAACTTGGTGGGGAATTCGGGTTGGCCCATGGTCTATGTATCGCCATCACCTTGCCACACACGATTCGTTACAACGCCCAGATGCCTACTAAGTTGGCTATGTGGCCTAAGTACGAATACTACCGTGCCGACGAAGACTACGCTGAAGCTGCTCGTTACCTTGGTCTGAAGGGCGACACGACTGAAGAATTAGTTGAAGCACTTGTTCAAGCATTCATCGACTTAGCACACAGTGTCGGTGTTGAATTGAGCTTGAAGGCTAACGGTGTGGACAAGAAGCACTTTGATGCAACTGTCGACAAATTAGCTGAATTGGCTTACGAAGATCAATGTACAACTGCCAACCCGAAGGAACCTCTGATTTCTGAATTGAAGGAAATCTTGGAAGAGGACTACGACGGCAAGGGTGTTGAAACTAAAACCCGCGGCAAGTACTAGGATTTGCGGTAACCAGTCATAAGATTTATAAGAGAATTCAAGACAACCCCTACCGACGCTGATCGGTAGGGGTTGTCTTGTTATGTCGGATAGAGGAATGACAGATTGTTTTCTAGAGGTATTGTATTATGATGATTTAAAAAAGTTGGTGGGTGTAGCATGGTTAAAATATTTGGTCTTCACAGTATTCCTTCTGTACAGATTGGCGACAACATTGGCAATTTAATCGTTAATGCAGTTCGACTTCATAATGTTCAAATTATGCCGCACGATATTTTCTGTGTGGCATCTAAAATTGTGTCTGTTTCAGAAGGCCGACAGGTAAGTTTAGCTGAGGTTGTCCCATCCGAGCAGGCACTGAAGATTCATGCACAGGTGCCACGAAAGGATGCACGCCTAATTCAGTTGATGCTGAATGAAACGAGATATCAAGATGGTTCACGATTGTCTATAACAGATGGTTTTATTGGTGGTTGGATGCCAAATGGAATGTTTTTAACAAGTGCAGGTGTGGATAAACTAACTTCGAAATCTGCGATACTATTGCCGAATGATTCTGATCAGTCCGCGGGGATTATTGCTCAGACTATTAAAAAGGCACTTGGAATTGACGTTTCTGTCATCATAACCGATAGTGAGGGGCGACCTGACAAACGTGGAGCCACTCAAATCGCTATTGGACTATATGGCTTAACGCCGGTCAGAGAGGAAAATAATCGTTCCCACACAAAAACGTCAAGAGCGGCAGAAACACTATGTGATTTAATCGCAGCTTCTGCCGCACTAGAAATGGGGCAACGAGACGCAGGAATTCCAGTAGCTGTGGTAAGCGGTCTAGATTACACTTACAACACAAAGGCCAGGATTAGCGATGCAATTAACTAAGACCTGTTAGCCTAATAAGAAAATGGTAAACGTGTCTTGTCAATTTGACAGTCCCATCGTTTGAGGCGATAATCGAACACTAAAGTTAGTTCTTTATTTCCGATTCAGTAGCGCAACCACAAGGAGGTTTTTATGCGGCTTCGCAACTATATTTATATTTTAATCATTGGTTTGGTGGCCGTTGGTGTGAGTGCATTAACGGTGAAACCGGTCGCCGACACGCGTCAGCAAGCCGTCAGCCAAACCAGTAGCTCAAATTCTAGTCAGTCAGATAGTACGAAAAGTTCCTCAAAGAAAGCGGCTAAGCAATCAACAAAGGATAAGACCAAGACTACTTCAAAAAAAGTCAGTACTGAGACAGTGAGCGATTATACACTGACTAAGACAGCCACGACATTGCCAGAGGGTCTAGCCAGCGGGCAGGCGCCGACTGGGTGGTCAACACCCATCAGTTTGACGCTGTCAAGTGCGGCCCTAAATGGCACTTCGGAACAAAATCTCGTGCGTTTTGATGGCCTAAGCGTGGGGAGTAAGTATCGTCTGTGGATTGTGCCAACGTCTGATAGTACATCAACGAAGGGTTACAAGGTTGATTATCGACCAACGTCGTCATCTCAATATGTCCCGACACGGCTGCTGCGAACGGTATTGAATGAAGCCCAAAAATCTGACGCTAGCGTCAGTCAATTAGCGATTTACAATGTTCGCGAAAATGAATAGTGACAAGATCAAAAAACGGAATGTCCTAAAAAATGGAGCGTTTCGTTTTTTGATTATACGAAAAAAGCCATTTTGCTGTTTCAAATGACTTTTTCTTGCACTTAAGATAATCCAATGGCTATGATATGGCTAACTAATTGATTTAATTGGAAATGAGGTGACTGTATGACAGCAGACAGAATTCGACGGTATTTAATGGGTGTTGGGGCGATGTTTGGCCTGTTTGTACTAGAACAAATTGCTGAGACTCCATCAGCTTTACCGGGACTAGCACGCTGGACGAGTGTGCCGGTTCAAATAACTTTTGGTGTCATTACAACGATCCTCAGTGTGCTTGTGTTTTGGGCGTTATGGCGCGTTTACAAAAATGGTCTGGCTAACCGAGAACCACGTTATTTTGATCAGCAGCCCACACGCGGCCATAAGTGGGCCATGTTTGGTTTAATGCTGCTCGCGTTGGTTGGCCTCATTGTGGCCGAGTCTTTTGTCCACAGCCAACCGTCGCAGAATCAACATGCAATTGAGCAGATGTTTCGGACAACGCCGTGGTTGACCGTTTATTTTGGGGTGTTTGGTGCACCGATTCTTGAGGAACTCATCTTTCGAGGGCTGTTTTTCAACTATTTCTTTATGAAACTCGACAAACCGTGGGTCAAAGTCCTCGGTGTCATCGTTAACGGGCTGCTGTTTGCGCAACTACACACCAACTTATGGACGCCAGATGCGTGGGTCTACTTTGTGATGGGTGCGATATTAGCGATAACGTACGTTCAAACAAAGGATATTCGGTTTGATATTGGCATTCATTTTGCTAACAATGCTTTTTCGATGTTAACGATGTTCCTCTAGTGAGGTTGCAATCTTGGTGAGATAGTCAAACGACGTCAGCATTTCCGTGGCTTTCGTTTGATCGGATAGGTTAATTTCGAAAATGCTCGAAGCTGCCGGATTTAGAAGTGGGACCATCCGTTTCCAGTCAATTCGGCCCAGTCCTAACGTGAGGCTGTCGTGGGTCAAACCCATGGAATCTACGAGGTGGTAGTGAACGATGTGATCACGCAGTTTCGCTAACGAGGCTGCTAGCACGTCGTTACTCCCATGGCTTTTAATGAAACAGTGACTGGTATCAAACGCCAATCGGTAGCCATGATCATAAATCGTTTGGTCCATCTGTGGATCACCATAAAAGAACAATGGCGAGATGGAGTTTTCAAACATAATGTGGTTACCACCTTGCTTGGCATAGTCGTCCAAACGATCGTAAACGACCTGCCGAGCGGTCTCGACATTCGGATAGAAGTCGATAAAGTGCTGCGTTTGCCGGGAATATGAACCGTGTAGCAACAACTGAATGTCATTTTTGACAGCGACATCAATTAACGTGTCGGAGCTAAACCGCAAAAAGTGGTAGAGTTCCGGCATTTCTTTTTCTGGCGTGACCATTTCATTGAACCACTTGCCATAACGCATGGGCTGGTGCATGACGATGCGTGGCGTGACCGTTTTAACTTCTTCGATGGCCGCCTGTAGGTGTTTTAATCCGTCGCGGGTTAAATCATGTTCATCTAGAAAAAATTCAAATACATCTGGGTGGTGTTGCAAACGATTG
>DMZB01000156.1 GCA_003482405.1 Lactobacillus sp.
AAAAGGAAGTATACTTCCTTTTTTGATGCACAATGAATTTCTATCCTAGGTATTTTTAATCAACCGAAAACATGTATCGATTCGGCGATAACTTACCGACTGTTTCACGTGAAACGATTGTTTATATTTTGAGTGATGATAATGAGCACATTGCTCGCAATCAACTGTCATCTGTCGCATACTAACCACAAACTTTCACGTCAATTTCGAAAGGGGCAAGAATGATGTCATCCGTATACGATTTTTCTGAAACAGAGATGAGTGGACAAGCCATTCCCTTAAGTAACTATCGTGGTCAGGTTCTGCTGATTGTAAACACGGCTAGCAAATGTGGTTTTGCACCGCAGTTAGAAGGGCTTGAATCACTGTATAAGCAGTATCACGACCAAGGTTTCAACGTGCTTGGCCTGCCATCCAACCAGTTTCGCCAAGAGTTGGCAACCGATGAAGAAACAAGCGATTTCTGCCAAGTTCACTATGGTGTCACCTTTCCAATGACAAAGCGTGTGGCAGTGAATGGCGACGATGAGGACCCTCTATTTGGCTACTTGAAAGAGGCCGCTGGTCATGGTCGAATCAAGTGGAATTTCACTAAATTTCTTATCGGCCGTGACGGCCAGGTCATCAAACGTTACGCGCCGCGGACGAAACCCGAGAGGTTTGAAGATGACATTGTTGAAGCACTGAAGCAAAGCAATTGAATTATGGATGAGTGTGAGACAACAGTGATTTGCCATTATTTATTCCAGGAGTCAACAAGCAAGGCATAACACCGCCGTTTACTTGTCTAACGAAAAATCGTCATTTATGGGTGTTCTCCCATGAATGACGATTTTGTGTTGCCTGAGAAATTTTATAACACGTTACGTTTGGCGCACGATTTCGATTATGACCTTAGATTTTCGCCAATTGTGCGTGTAAATCAATCAGCTCCAAGATGTCTGCGGCAACGTCACTGCCTTTGTTGCCGCCCTTACCGCCTGCACGTTGTTGCGCTTGCTCAAGTGTATCCGTTGTCAGCACACCAAAGACGACGGGCACATCACTATTCAACGCCAACTGACCAACGCCCTTCGCCACTTCGCTACAAACGTAATCGTAGTGACTCGTCTCTCCACGGATTACGGCACCAAGGGTGAGCACACCAGCGTATCGTTTAGTCACCAGCAGTTGTCGCACCATCCCTGGAATTTCAAACGCACCTGGCACCCAAACGATGTCTATATCGCTGTCAGCAACTTCATGGCGGCGTAACATATCCTGCGCCCCGCCAAGTAACTTGCCTGTCACCGTTTCGTTAAACCTGCTGACCACAATGGCCACCTTGCCCGGTTGTGCAACATATTGTCCTGTAAAAACTGTCATTTTCTTATCCTCCATTTAATCGTAAGCAACTAATCAATGTGTAACGCGTGATGAAACTTGACCTGCTTGGTTTTCAAGTAGTCGTGATCTTCTGTGTACACCGGCACTTCTAAAGGGATTCGCTCAACAACTTCGATACCATACCGTTCCAACCCAGCAACCTTTTCTGGATTATTGGTCATCAAACGCACACGTGTGATGCCTTGATCATGTAACATCGCTGCTGCAATACCATAATCACGTTCATCTGGCGCAAATCCCAAATGTTCGTTTGCCTGAACCGTGTCTAATCCCTGCTCCTGTAACTGATAGGCGCGCAATTTATTCTTAAGTCCAATACCCCGTCCTTCCTGGCGCAGGTATAAAACGTACCCGCCCTCGCTAGCAATTGTTGTCATTGCACTGGTCAACTGTTGGCCACAGTCACAACGTTTGGAACCCAACACATCACCGGTGAAACACTCTGAGTGCAAACGTACTAACGGGACTTCTTCAGTAACCGGTGCTGTAGACTGCAACAAGAGCTGTAATCGACGGTCCGTGGTGCTTTCATAATCCGTTAACATGAATTCACCTACCTGTGTCGGCAACTTCACCTGCACGTCAGCTGTTACTGCCGCATCATTAATTAGGTATCGATAGCGAGCAATTTCATCAATCGTTATCAGAGGAATCTGCAATTCAGCTGCCAACTGCTTTAGCTCGGGCATACGGCGCATGTGCCCATCGGCGGTAAGGGTTTCACAGATGTACGCGGTCGCTGGAGTTTCCCCCGCTAAACGAGCTAAGTCGACGGCAGCTTCTGTGTGACCTCGACGTACCAGCACGCCGCCTTCACGAGCAATTAGCGGAAAAATATGTCCCGGACGTTCAAAATCCATATCCTCAGCTGTTCTTTGTCCAAGTCGATGAATCGTCGTTGCGCGTTCAAACGCAGAAATACCGGTTTTCGTGGTTTTTTCGTCGACACTGACTGTAAATGCTGTTTGAAAATGTTCTGTATTATTTGTTGTCATCAATGGCAAATTCAATTGCTTGGCACGAGCGGCCGACATCGGTACACAAATCAAGCCGCGGCCATGCGTCGTCATTGTGTTAACGGTTGCTGGTGTCGCTAACGATGCCAAGCCGATCAAATCTCCTTCAGCCTCGCGACTTTTATCATCGGCGACTAAAATCAACTTGCCTTGTTTCAAAGCCGTCAATGCTGTTGTGATGGTTTCAGTAAGTGTTGTCATGTGCTGTGCTTCCTTTCATGCTATGCAGATAGCGATAAAGAACATCAATCTCCAAATTAACCGCGGCACCAATCCGTTTGACAGCTAAAATAGTGTCTGCTTGAGTCTGCGGAATCAGGCTGACTGTAAACCAGCTTGACTGTGCGGCCACGACTGTAAGGCTGGTACCGTCGATCGCAATTGCCCCTTTTGTGACAACTTGGCCACGCAAGGCCGCTGGCAAATCGATCCGCAGAAAAATGGCGTTCTCATCTTGCCAACGACGACTGATGCGGCCAACACCATCCACATGTCCCTGAACGATATGCCCTTCAAACCTGCCGTTTGCCGGTAAAGCGCGTTCAAGATTGACGTTTGTGCCGACAGTCAGCGCCGATAGTGTCGTTCGTTTGCACGTCTCCGGCATCACATCAGCGGTGAAGTCACGTCCATCAAGATGCGTCGCGGTTAGGCAGACCCCATTAATGCATAAACTG
>DMZB01000214.1 GCA_003482405.1 Lactobacillus sp.
AGAACGGATCGTCGGCAGCTGCAGTGGTATCAGGTCCGTCGTAACTCATGTTAACACCAGCAGCAGTCAGTTCTTCAACAAGCTGACGAGCCGCCTCTGTGCCAAAGTATTGTGCAGTAGCGTCCCCAATAGTCAGGCCCATACCGTCGATTTCGGCAATGTCTTCAGCAGAAGCAGCCATCACGGCAGTCATAGTTTTAAAGTGCTCAGCAACCTGTCGGGCAGCTTTGGCACCCAAGTGGCGAATTCCCAGCCCAAACAATAACCGTTCCAGAGAATTATTACGGCTGTTATCAATCGCTGTCAATAAGTTTGTCGCTGATTTATCGCCAAATTTATCTAAAGTTAACAATTCATCGTGCTGTAGGTGATACAGCCCGGCAACATCAGTTAACATTTTACGATTGTACAACTGTGCCACTAATGACGGTCCCAAGCCATCAATATTCATTGCGTCACGCGATGCAAAATGCGTCAACCCTTCTGTTACCTGTGCTGGGCACTTCGGGTTGATACAACGCAGGGCTACTTCATCGTCGATGTGAACTAAATCACTGCCACAAGACGGGCATTTAGTGGGAATTACATAGGCCTGACTATCCTTTGGCCGCTTATCCAGCACCACTTCGCCCACTTCTGGGATAATATCCCCCGCCTTGTGTAAGGTAACCGTGTCGCCCACTCGGACACCTTTCTCGTTTAAGTAATCTGGATTGTGCAGGGATGCGCGCGCCACCGTTGTGCCAGCCAGTTGCACTGCATCCATCACCGCCGTTGGTGTTACGATGCCCGTTCGTCCAACTGTCCATTCAATATCCCGAATAACTGTTTGTTGTTCATCAGGCGGAAACTTATAGGCAATTTCCCAGCGTGGAACTTTAACAGTATTACCTAATTCATCCTGTTGAGACACTGGATTGACCTTAACCACAATTCCGTCAATTCCGTAACTTAATGACTCACGCTGGCCCGTATACTCTTCAATATAGTCCTGGATTTCAGCCATGTTGTGGCAAACACGTGAATGCGGATTAATTGTAAAGCCAAGTTCCTGATAACGCTGTAACGCCTCACTTTGTGTCGCCGCACCAAGGTCTCCGAAGTTTGACGTATAGTAAATAAACGTCGCCAAATTTCGGTCAGCAGTCACCTTTTTATTCAATTGCCGCAATGAACCCGCTGCCGCGTTACGAGGATTGGCAAACGGCGTCTTTCCCTCTGCCTCTTGACGTTCATTTAATTTAGCAAAGGCTGCCTTGGGCATGTAACATTCACCACGAACCTCCACAGAAATTGGTTCTGTTAATGTCATGGGAATTGACTTAATGGTTTTGAGATTCTCAGTGATATCTTCACCAATATTGCCATCGCCACGTGTTGAGCCTTGAACAAACACACCATTTTCATAAACTAATGAAATCGCTAAGCCGTCAATTTTTAATTCACAGTTATAATCCAGTGTTTCTTGACCCAGATTCTGTTTTGTCCGTGCATCAAATTCAGCTAGTTCTTCAATTGAAAACACGTCACCCATCGATAGCATGGGCACCGTGTGTGTCACCTTGCTAAAGCCGGGCAGTGTCACGTCACCCACCTGTTGCGTTGGGGAATCAGGCGTCACAATTGCTGGAAACGCAGCCTCTAAATCTAGCAACCGCTGATATTTCATATCATACGTATGATCCTCAACCGTTGGCGCATCCTGAACATAGTATTGTTTACGCCATTCGTCCAGTTGTTCACGAAGTTGTTCAGCTTCTTGTCCAGCCTGCGTGACTGTTAATTTTGATACTGGTTGGTCTGCCATATCTCACTAACTCCTCTCACCTAGTCTTGTCTGCATTCTACATCATTTGCACAATGTCTTATTAACACTTAGCCTGAGATCTTATACCTTGGTAATCGGTGCAAACGCAGCCAGTAAACGCTTGATTCCCTGCTCCGGAAAAGCAATATCGAGTTCTGCGTCCTCGCCTTGACCGTTAACTTTCACGACTGTGCCTTCACCCCACTTCTTGTGAGTGACCTTATCACCGGCAGCCCAACTAACCTGTTCGGCCCCAGTGCCTTGTGAACGTTCGACCTTCGTCGATTTCGTACCAGTTGGCTTACGTTTATAAGTGGTCGACAATGCGGATTCAGTCCGTCGGTCAAAGGGTGTTTTGAGTCCACCTGCAGAAGACAGTCCACCTGCACTATGATTTTCGCTCTGAATTAAATCAGGGTTAATTTCTTCAACAAAACGAGATGCCGGATTGTTTTGAACTCGACCATACAGTAATCTTGAGAAAGCATTTGTTAAATACAATTTCTGCTTTGCACGTGTGATTCCAACGTATGCTAAGCGACGTTCTTCTTCTAACTCATCTTCCTCCATCACTGATCGCGACAACGGGAAAATACCTTCCTCCATGCCCATTAAAAAGACAACTGGAAATTCCAATCCCTTGGCAGCGTGTAAGGTCATCAACGTCACGTTTTGATCATCTTCTTCGTCCACATCATCGAGATCTGAAACCAAAGCTAAATCAGCTAAGAAGTCGACAAACTTGTCACCACTATTCTCTGGAACTGGGTTTTCTGCCGCTTCAGTATCGGTAGGTACTTCAGTGGAGGGTTCATATGAATCATCAAACTGCTTTGTTACAGATAGAAATTCTTGCAAGTTTTCAACCCGTGCTTCATCCTCCAGCGAATGGGTCGCTTTCAACGCAGGCAGATAATCAGTTTTATCGAGCAACTGCTCAGTCAAATCTGTGACCGTCAAGAACTCTCGCATTTTGCTTAAATTGGCCATCATTTGACCAAACTCGTCAAAACTGTTTCTTGCCCGACTAGGCACGTTGTTTGCGGTGGTGACATTTTGCGCAGCTTCCAACAAGCTCCAATTGTTGTAGTTCGCAAATTCACGCAGTTTCTCAACTGAGCCACTGCCGAGACCACGTTTGGGTTCATTGATAATTCGTTCAAAGCTCATGTCGTCTTGTGGATTCACAATCAGCGTTAAATAAGCCAGAACATCACGGATTTCTTTGCGATCATAGAACTTATGCCCGCCAACCATGTTGTAAGGAATGTTACTTTTGACCAGCGCATCTTCAATAGAACGAGATTGCGCATTCGTACGGTATAAGATTGCAAAGTCCCCGTAATTACGATGTTTTTCTTTGATTTGGCTCTCAATTTGGGCCACCACAAAGTGGGCTTCGTCACGTTCGCTCTGTGCCCGATAATATGAGATTTTTTCACCATCACCGTTATTTGTCCACAATTCTTTTTTGCGTCGTAAAACATTGTTTTCAATCACTTCATTGGCAGCATTCAAAATTGTTTGAGTTGAACGATAATTTTGGGCCAACATGACAGTTTTGGCTTCTGGATAATCTTTTTCAAAATCCAAAATGTTGTTCATGTTTGCGCCACGCCAACCATAAATACTCTGATCAGCATCCCCCACAACACAGAGATTATGTGACTGTGCAGCCAACAGACTGACCAACTTGTATTGTGCATTGTTGGTGTCCTGATATTCATCCACATGAATATATTCAAAGCGGCGTTGATAACTTTCCAACACGGCTGGTGCTTTTTCAAACAGCTCAATGGTCAGCATGATCAAATCGTCAAAGTCCAGTGCCTGGTTGGCCTTAAGCTCACGTTGATAATCCTCGTAAACTGTTGCTGTAATTTGTTCGAAAGGTGTATTGGCATTTTTAACGTAGTCAGATGGTGTCTGTAAATCATTTTTGGCATTTGAAATCGCGGAAAGCAGTGAACGTGGGTCATACTTTTTTGGATCAATATTCTGCTCACGCAAAATCCGTTTGACCAGCGTGCGTTGCTCACTAGTATCGGTAATCGTGAAGGCCCGATTAAACCCAATTTGATCAATATCGCGGCGCAGGATGCGTACACAAAGGGCATGGAATGTTGATACCCAGACATCTTCACCGCTTTCACCAAGCAAGCTGCCAACTCGCTCCCGCATTTCTCTGGCAGCCTTGTTGGTAAACGTAATGGCGAGAACATGCCATGGTTTAACGTCTTTTTCTTCAATCAGGTAAGCAACACGGTGTGTCAGCACCCGTGTCTTACCAGAACCAGCCCCAGCCATAATCAGCAACGGTCCCTCCGTAATCTGAACAGCTTCTTGCTGCTTATCGTTTAGTCCTTCTAATAATGTGGTCGCACTCACGAAATCTGCCTGCCTCTCATTAAAATTCAGTAGTTAAAGTATACCAAAATCGATGGCCGCAAGCCATCATAACGAACGTATGTTTCTAAAAAATCATCCTTATTTCAAGTCTTATAAACTCCCGTTAACAGTAAAAAAGTGCTCGCCCCCTTTGAAAGGATTGAACACTTAGTCATTAACCGTATCGACTAATTGCGTCACGTTATTTATGGTTCAGTCGACTCGGGGTGGGCATGATCGGTCTAGCCGGATCCCAGATGGTCGTAGCAGCTAACTGATTTAATCCATCCTGTACTGTGGAAGATTGGATCAAAACATGCCCCGCTGCTGGTGAAATGAGCCGACCACTCTTGTGATAAAACACAAATTCCCAATTGGACTTTAGAATCCATTGCGTACGAATGGCAGTCAGTTGATCATCATCAAAGGATGCCAGCACAGTTGCCATATACTGCTTCGGAATGGCCAGTGGCAGCCCTGCAATGGCGTGTAAATGAGCTTCAAACATCGTGATGTTAGCTGCCTTATCAAACACAAGCCCAGAACGGTCCATTGCCGGCGTCAAGTCCCTTAAGAACAGGTTACCTGAGCCCGTCATCAAAAAGCTTAGCTGAAAGACGCCATAATAATGGAGATTTTGAGCCACGGTTTGGGAAATTCGTTTGATTTCGTCGGTCACTTCATCAGCAATCCGTGCCGGTGATATAGCCCGCATCAATCGTCCGCTTTGATAATTGGTTTCAATAATCGGGAATAAACGAATTTGATCAGCTAATTCATTTTCTTGAGGATAGCCTTTAACGACCAGCACCGAAATCTCCTGCGCGTCCGGAATCGTTGCTTCCAAAATGTGCGGTCCATGTTGCAACATATCCGCAGCTAACGGAACATCTGCTTGTGAGCGAATCGTCAGCTGTTGCTCTTGCTCAATACCCTTTTGCATTGGTTTTAACACGGATGGATACCCAATTGCCGCAGCAGATGCGTAAATATCATCCAGCTCAATAATCGTCGCATACGGTGGAATATTTATGTTAAGCCCTTCAAAAAATGCCCGCTCTAAGGAACGGTCCTGCATCATGGCTAAACTCTCGCTGCCTTGTGGGACCTTGGTAAATCGAGCAATAAACGTAATTACATCACTGGGTACATGTTCAGATTCGTAGGTCACAACATCACAATTTTCGGCAAACGCCTGTAAACGTTGTTTGTCGTCAAAAGCACCGGTGAACACTGCGTCTGCCAAACTTGCAATTTCACTATTTGGTTCCGAAGTGTACGCAGCAACGTTTAAGCCCACACGTCGCGCAGCGTTGACCAATAAGGGCCCGTTTGAACTATTTCCAATAATTCCCAGCGTATCACCAGGGTAAAGTACATTTCCCGTCACTGCTTAGTCTCCTTAACCATCAATTAAATTTCGTTTAATCATAATGCATTTAGTGTAGGTGAACCGGCCTTGAATAACAAGTTATTCAGCAGCTAAATATAAAGTTAGTTGGACTTGTCAAAACGATCCAGACGATATTTTTCGATTATTGAAATTATTTTAGATGTGTATTCTGGATCAGTTGCATACCCATCTTTTTGTAACGCTGCTGCACCAGAACGATAATCCGTAGCAGCCAAAACGTCAGCATATTTGTTTGGATTCCAATCAACGCCATTGACGAATAACTGTGCGTGCGCCGTAAACGAAGCTTGCCAATTTGAATAAGTTCGAAAGCGCGCATTGACGGTTTCATAATGATCATTCACAAATTCCAAGGTACTCAAAACTACTCCAGGTTCATTTTGACCAGCCTTAACGCCAAAATAATTATGATACTGACTTGCCAACGTGGACTGTCCCCAATCAGATTCCAAAATTGCTTGAGCAATCTGTAAGCTAGCTAAAACGTGTGTGCGTTGCTGCAGTTGCTGCGCATACGGGGCCACTCTATTGATGAATTCGTGATGCTGCTTTGCTGTTTCGTCCACTCTTGGTGTCTCCTTTGGCGGCGTTAAAACTCGCTTGCCCACACCGCCAAACGCCAATGCAATAATGAGAATCGTAAACATTGTCAACAGTGTATTAAACCAGCGAAGATGCCCGCGGTACACAAAAAAGCCCTTTAGCTGTCGTCTAAAGCGCTTAAACTTGCGGCGCCAATTAATTTTTCGCCGTCTCTTTGCCACACGAACCGCCCTTTAATTGCCATTTTTGCATTGAAAACTTGTGAAGCTTATTAAAACACATTGTAACCTGCTAAATCTATTTTCCACAAAGGCAGTAAGAAAAAATTAAACAGTCTAACTAAAACCATCTGTGTTCATCCAGAACCTGGCTTTATATATGCAATAGGATGCCCAAACCCATGCTTACAGCAAATGAAATTGTAATCAACACGCAGTTTTTTACGGCCAGAACAAAACTTTTTGATTTCACCATTACAGCACCAAACTGACGGTTGTTTCGATAGACAATCGGCGTAATCAGCAATGCTAGCAAAGTTAATTTAGGCAAAATACCGACGATCACTGCTACAACCATACAGATATATCCGAGAACATAGCCAACATTCCACGCCCACAACATGATGCGCTGACCGAGTAAAACGACAATGGTCCTTCGTTGGTTTAACCGGTCTTCCTCAAAATCACATAAATTATTGGCCAACATCAAATTGCCAATGGCAAACACTGCCAGTCCGGAGGCCAACAACACGTTGCCAGCCAGTGGCCATGACAGTTGCTGTCGGGGAGCACGATTGACATAAACTGTTGCCAACATAATGATGTACCCCATGGTGACACCGGAAAATAGCTCACCAAAAGGCGTATTTGAAATTGGCAGTGGCCCACCAGCATAGAAGTACCCGACTAAAAAACCGATAATCCCCATGGCGAGAAAAATCAGACTGCTTGATCCCCACGTTAATCTCAGTAACAATAATCCAATCAACGCAGCACCAGATGATAGCCCAATAATAATCGTAATCGCCAAACGCAACGGGATGTGATAGTGTCCAACTACGTTTGTTAACTGTTTGAACGTTTGCTCATCTTTGGCATGAACAAAATCCTGTGTATTGTCGTTCGCATTGACGGCCATATGCATCAGTTCGATGATGACAAAAAAGAGGACGCTGTTAAGCAAGTTGAAGCTCTGATAGTTGTACCATACATAAAGCAATCCTAATAGGAATGGCAAGACGCTAGCTACCAACGATTGAAATTCAACAAATTCCAAAAAAACTTTTGGTTTCATACATTCTCCTTAGTAAATCTTTTGACGTAGCCAGGCCTCGTCGTTGACAAGGTTTAACGGTTTCTGTAGCATGAAAATGATGAGTTCGTTACCTTTATTATGCATGCTGCAATGTGTGTTGCCAAGGTCGTTTCGTCAATTCTGTTAGACAAAAAAATATCGTGGTCATTTGATCAACATATATATAGAAAGAGGCTATTCACCATTATGGTGCACTCACTTTGGCAACAGTTTCCCGCAATCAACCAACAATTAATTGAATTATCAGAGTACTTAAAATCGACCGTTCGCTCGGGTAATACTGAAATCGATCAGCAGGTCAGCGACCTACTGACCAGTGGCGGTAAATTTTTGCGTCCCGGCTTATTTTACATGTTTGCACAACTCGGGCCAGATCAAAACAAGCGTCAACAACGTGCGGCAGCAGCTGCAATTGAATTATTGCATGTTGCGACATTGATTCATGACGACGTTTTGGACAATGCTGATCGACGTCACGGTCAGACGACACTTCAAGTTAGACATGGTAATCGAACCGCCATCTACACCGGCGACTTTCTGTTTACCAGCTACTTTGATGAAATTCTGCAAGCTACCGATAATCAGACAGACGTGCAAACGGCCAACAACATTATGAAAACAATTTTGGCTGGTGAACTTAACCAGCTTGCGTTGAATTTCGACGAAACGACATCTGTGACTGATTATTTGAAAGAGATCGAAGGCAAAACTGCTGAACTATTTGGTTTTGCAATGCAATTTGGTGTCATTATCAGTCATGGTGACACGCAAACTCGTTTAAAAGCACAGCAAATTGGGATTGCACTTGGCATGGCTTATCAAATCCGCGACGATATTTTGGACTTTGTTGCTGACCCGTCGACATCATCTAAGCCAGTTCGACATGATATCCGGGAAGGTGTTTACACATTACCCCTAATTCTGGCCATTCAACAAGATCCTAAGTGGTTTGCAGACCACTTACAGAATACGCAAAAGCTCAGTGATGCCGAGCTTCTTAGCGTTAACAAACGGGTCTTAGACCTTGATGGACCAGCTTTAGCGGAACAATTAGCACAACAATATACACAGTCTGCGCTGCAACTGATTGCAACACTACCAGCGCCTTTATCACGTGACCTAGCGCGGCTGATACAACAGCTACTCGTCCGCCACGCTTAAAAAATAATATGATTGTCATATTTACCAATTAAACTCTGAAAACCTTGTCTTTACTGATTTTCTGCTAGCTTAACGAACCCACAACACCCTTTTAATATGTAGCAATCGGCGGTCAGGATGGGTAAAATACATTTAACTGGTTCCATGGGGAGGTTATCATTATTCAAATTGCATTACGCCGCACAGTGGCCGCAATCACCGCCATCATTTTTGGCGTCATTTTTTTCACGGCTTTGGCACGCCAATCCGGTGATTTTGGACAGGCTCTGTGGCTCCAACCATCAAGCTTGTTCTTTATGTCATTGACCATCGGGGTTTTTATGGTCGTGATCAATATGTGGCTTGGAAGAGCCTCTGCACACGTTTCAAACTGGGTTAGCGTTATTGTGTTAGCCATCGCCGTGGCGGTTCAGTTTTATTTAGCCTTTCATTTTGTCGGCATTGGTAACACAGACCCCGCCCTCATGCGTCTACAAGCACTAAACTTAGCCAACGGGTCACATCATTGGTTTAGCTATTTTGCCTGGTATCCACACGATGTTAACCTGACGATTTTCCTAGCCTGGCTCATTCAGCTCTTTCACGTGCATTCCGCTGTAACAACCGGCTACGTTCTTAACATCTTCAACTTTATTTTCATCGATTTCACGCTCATCATGAGTTGGCGTTTGATCCGCCGTTATGTCGCATCCAGTTCTTCAGCAATGTTTGCCATTTTAGCAGCCAGCTTCGCGCCTTTTTATTGGTTCGCCCTCAACTTCTACGTTGATTCGGTCGCCGTTATTTGTCCGTTGATGTTGGTTGTCTTCCTAAATCCCTATT
>DMZB01000231.1 GCA_003482405.1 Lactobacillus sp.
GAAAATGCACCATTTGCCAAGTAAAATGAACGACTTGTGACGCTGGCCGTGGGCCATAAGGTAAGCGGGCCTGATCGCCAATAAAACGAATCGTTTCGTTTGGCAATTGCCGTAATGCCTGTTTAACTACAGTCAGGCCACCAACACCTGAGTCCAAGAAGCCAATCGGTAAATCGGCTCGCAACCGCGATTTATCTAGTTCTACCATGATTACAAATGCCCCTTTTACTTTTTATCCGTTCAGTAAAAACTTGAAACTATAGCATGACGCTTTCTAACTTGTTTTTCAAGCACCGCGGATTAAATAAATCACGCCAACGTTTTGACGGATGAAAGTTTGGCGGTGCAAGGCTATAATTGAACTAACTTATTTATTGAGGAGACCATTCATGGATCAATCAACGTATGACAAATTATTGAAACAACCCGCTGTTTCAGCTCTTGGCGCAAGCTTTATCCGTGATGAAGTCCTGCCAGCCATTCTTGGCGGCGATCAGTTGACCATTTTATACTGGATTGGCCGTCAGTTGGCGCGTCATAACCCATTATCTGAAGAGCAATCAATTACTACCCTATTTGCTCAACTTAACTTTGGCCGACTGGTTCAAACCCATGCTGGTCGCAAACAGCAACGATTCGAACTAAATGGCCCCGCAGTGGCTAACCGTCTAGCCGCTTTCCCTGATGCCAGTTTTGACTTTGAAGCTGGTTTTCTGGCCCAAGAGATCGAAATTATTACCGGTGCCGCCACAGAAGGCACCGTGGATGAAATTCATAAAGACCACGTGACCTTTATCATTCAAAGCGACCCCAAAAACATTGTTGGTGAAGTCGCTGCACGGGTACCCAGCATTCGTATTCAGCCATCAGATTCAGCTGAAGATTCTGACGAAAGCAAACCGTCGAATTAAAACTGGCCGTTTTCTGGACCGTAACTGAATCAGCACAAGTTTACAATCTGATTTTTAAAGGTGCTTCGAGACAGCAACATTGCTCATTAAAACGCACGCACAATCAAAAATGTAGCGCAAAAACCGCGCCAACTTAAAAGTGACTCAGAACAGGCAATTCCCTGATCTGAGTCACTTTTAAGTTGGTTCCTAAGATTATCTTTCCGTAAACAACAATCGACAGTAATAATTCACACACTACTTAAACGTTGCCAAGTTTTGAGCAGTCGGGTCCAGTTGCTGCCAATCCGTTGAATAATAACGCGTATTGATATGGTAATTGACCTTTTGATGTTTAGCCGCCATAAATGGCCGTACGCCTTTATCTACAGCAACCCAACCATTCCAGCCCAAATGAATCGTATCTTCCATGAAGTAAGGTTGACCTCCATCGTGACTCAAATCAAGCACGTTGTTAAATCCTTGTGAAGCCAGTTGCTGTTTGATCTTGTTGTTGGTTTCATCAACCATGGTGCGATTGAGGCCAGTATCCTTAGCCCACCGTTCATTGATTGGCGGCAGAATAAACAGCACATCGGTATGCGTTTTAGCAAACTGATTCAGTACCAGTTCAAAATCACTGTATTCAGGCGATTGACGGTAATCAAAATTGCTTTGCTCACCTTTCAACGCTTTCACGTGACCGCGTAAACGGCTGTTGTAAAAGCTATTCTTGATTCCTAGGTTATTGTTAGTCGTGTTTTCCCGACCAAGTTTCGTCGCTGTTTTGGTCAGCGCCTGATAGCTTTGAGAATCCGGTAACTGTTTGACACCCTTATCAATTTTGCTGAGATTGTGACCTAAGCGATAGTCCGAAAACAGCTGATCCTCGTGTGTCAAAATCAACGCATTAATCGAAAGTTGCAATCGGTTATAATTTGACAGAGCCTTACCCTTTGCAACTTTATGAAGCATTTGCGCAATTGCGTGGTCCGAATGACCAGAAGGCATCTCTAACAGTCGTTTTGCCGCATACCGGTTCATCGCTGTGTTTTGAATCGACTGTAACCAATCTACAGTCTGCAGTTTTGAATAATAAAACCCAAACGCATCTGGTCTGGCTCCTTGTGGCACAAACCACTGTGGCGAAACCACGAAGACAGCCTTTTTGTTCTTCATTTGTGTATCAATCGTTTGCATTGAATAATACAGTGTTAACGATTGTGTACCGGCCGCACCGAGCAAAAACGGACGGTAATTACGGTGATACTTTTGCGCCAACACAGATGGATGAAGTGGGTCCATACGAGATAACTCACTTGAACCAAAGAATGGCACATACTTACCAGCCAGCGCCTGCTCTTTAATTTGCCGCCCCTTGAATACTTGCGGAGCTAACGAAACGGCCGCGCGTCGCTCTGTCGCTGCCGAGTTGTGGGCAAAGTTAATTGGCGAAAGTAATAACAAAAGCAAAAGAATGAATGCCGTAATGACCGGGCCGATAATCAACCAAAGTCGTTTCGAGGAATTCATGATTAATCAACTAGTCCTTCCACCTTAGTTACGATCTTGTTGGGTGTGTCCCATTCACTACGGACAAATTCTGAAACGGGGACGTTAACACCTAATTGGCTCTGCAATTCCAGCAATAACTGAACAGAACCCATTGAGTCCATTAGGCCAGAGTCAAACAGGTTCGTGTCCATTGCACTGGAGACATCGTCCCCTGTTAAGTCGTTCAAAATTGAAATAACTGTTTCTTTAACATCCATAATTATATTTCCTCCTGTAAGTAAATGATGATAACCACATTTTCAATAAATCAAACACACCAGTTAATAATGACCAAACCAGAGTTTGCTCAAGAATCCTGAGAACAGTAGGAAACTAAAACAAACAAAGTTAAACGTTAAGAAAACTGCAAATGCCTCCGTAAGCTTATTGTGCGGAATACTTTCACGGTGCTTCTTTTTATACCGCAGCCACCAATCATTAACAGCCATGCCAACACCATGCAAAAAACCGTAAGCAATGTAATACCATGTCACACCATGCCAGAATCCCATGATCAACATGTTTAAAATGTAGGCGACATTACTGGTTGTTATCCGACTCTTAAAGATTTTATTCTTCATCATCGCAAACACGAGACGCATAAAAATAAAATCACGGAACCAGAATGAAAGGGTCATGTGCCAACGATTCCAAAAGTCCTTTAAGTTATGTGACCGGAATGGATGGTTAAAGTTCATTGGGGTTTCAATACCCATCAAATATGAGATTGCTACCGCAAATAGTGAGTATCCAGCAAAGTCAAAGAACAGATACATTGACCATGCGTACATTACACCAACCAACGGCCATGAGAGGCCTTTACCCCCATAGCGCATTGTCAACATTTCTAGTTTTGGCACCAGCATGGTCCCAAATAAATAGGCCAGCAAAAACTTGTACATAAAACCTAAGAAAATGTAATGCACAGCCTTTTCGATCATCCCAACATATTTGTCTCTGTCAGGTACTTTTTGATAGTCATCAACCCATCGCCGGTAACGGTCAATTGGTCCAGAAGAAATTGTTGGCATGAATAGCAAGAATTCCAAGAAAAGCAGTGGATGAAATTCTTTAATGATGCCATCACGCATTTCCATAATCATACCGACGGTTCTGAAGGTCAGGTAACTGATTCCCAGAAAACCAAAGAGAGACGTATGACCAGGATTAACGGCCGGCGTAATCTTAACAAACAATAGCGGCAAAGTAGTCAAAAGAACCGCCCCGTAAAAAATCCACCGATTGTTTGCTCGATTACGATAAGCCATATAACCGGCTACCATAATCCATTCCCAGATTACGAATCCAATCAGGGCAACACCCTGTTGCCACTTCTGACTGTCAAACATCAAGAAGATGAAAACTAACGACACTGCACTTTGATACCAACGCCACCGATGACCATGATACAAACCGATCATTAACGGAATCAACCCGATTAATAAGTACACAAAGTACTGTGGGTTACCGTATGGTTCTAAATTAATCATGCAGGATTCACCTCGGCAATAATCGATTTAATGTCGACCTTCCCGTTTGCCGTTAGTGGCAGTGTCTCTTTATACACAAACCGGTTAGGAACCATGTAATCCATCATGACATCTTTTAATTCTTGTTTAATCGCGGTCGTTCGTTGCAAATCATTTTCAAAGTCATTTTCCGCAGGCACAACATACGCCCACATCTGGCTGACCTTATGGTTGTTATCATATTTGGGAACAGCCACAGCCTGTTTGATCCACTTGTTGGCATCCAAATAATGATTAACTTCTTCCAATTCAATGCGATAACCGTGCAATTTAATTTGAAAATCAATACGGCCAAGGTAATGTAACATACCGTCATCGTCTAAGAAGCCCAAGTCACCGGAATGATAGGCGGCCTGACCGTTCTCAGTAAAGAATGCCTTCGCAGTTTTTTCCGGGTTATTCAAGTACCCCTTTGAAACACTTGGACCGCTGATGATGATTTCACCATTCGTTCCAGCAGGTAGTTCCTTACCCGCATCGTCAATAACGCGAATCTTCGTATCCGCCTTGGTCGTTCCGATTGGTAACCGCCCTTTTTCAATCAACGCATCAGTAATTTCGACACCGGTCACCGCCACGGTCGTTTCGGTTGGCCCATAGGTATTAAAAATATGGGCGTGTGGGAATCGAGCTCGTAAATTTTTGGCAGTTGAAACGGTCAATTCTTCACCACAGAACAAAAAGTGGCTAAGATCTGGTAAATGTTGCTCGTCAAACGTTGGCTCCAGCAAACAAATATCAGCAAATGACGGCGTCGAGACAAAAACATTCAGCTTCATGGTCGGTAATGTTTCAAACAACTGTTTGAAGTTATCGGTGACTGCTTTAGGCAAGGCCATCAATGTACCACCAAGTGCCAATGTTGGCGCCCAGTCCATAACCGACAAATCAAATGAATACGGCGGCTGTGCCAAAGTAACTGGACTTTCTGAAAGTTTAAAGTCGTCACTAAGCATCCAATTTGTGTAACTCAACAGATTCGTATGGCTGATCTGAACCCCTTTAGGTTTGCCGGTGGTCCCAGATGTAAAGATGATGTAGTAGTTCTCATCACCAGTCACCGGATGTGTCAACTCATACGAAGATGATGTGGCAGTCAATAACCCAGCCAAGTCATCACCCGTAAGTACCGGTTGACTACCAACATCCACTGGTAATGAATCGACGGCAATCACGGCGGCCGGATGGGCAATGTCTTCAATCATCGTCAACCGGTCATTGGGCGAATGTTTGTCCACTGGAATATAAGCATGACCAGATTTAACTGCGCCTAAAAAACTGGCAATCATTGCAAATTGCTGACCACCAAATACGATAATCGGCGATTTGGCCGGTAGATTAAGGTTGTCAAGGTATGCCGCAATCCCATCTGAAGCACGTTTCAACTGTGCATATGTAGTTGTGCTCCCCATGTCGTTGTAAACAATTGCATCAGGCGTTTCTGTGGCCCAATGATCAATTGTGGTAATCATATTATCAATCATAATTTCCCTCCATCCCGCGTCTTAGAATTCGTTATAGATGAACTTGCTTTGATTTAAGCCAGAGTAACTGTACAAGTAAATCAAAAATAACAAAATCACAAAATAAAAAGCAGTCCGTAAGACAAATGTGACCCATGGCTGGCTTAGCCATATTTTAAACTTCGCCATATTTTCTCTTTCCTCCACTTTGTACCAATATATTCAGTATAACGACTTTACCCCCGTTTATTGTTAAAAAAAGTCTTAAGCTATACTGAATCTATTTTGGTACAACGACTAGCATAACAGAAATCACAAAAAAAGACCCCTGCCACAAGCTGTTGTGACAGGAGTCTCATTAAATTCTAACGTTTTACTCAAATGGACAGACCGACCAACGCAATCAAAAGCGCTTAGGCCATGTACTGCGCGAGTGTTTTTTGAATCTGTTCTTTCGTGTGATAGCCAACAAGGGTGTCAACAACATTGCCATCCTTCTTCACAATCAACGTTGGAAT
>DMZB01000233.1 GCA_003482405.1 Lactobacillus sp.
ACGTAAGGGACACAAAGTGAGTGTGATAATTTAAGCTCGTAAACAACCGCAAATGATCATATAACAACACCCCTAAATAAATGAGACCGGCACCAATGATTCGTTTAGACGGTAATGAAGGCCACTTGCCCGTCACACCAACGAAGATTCCCAGCGCAATCAAAATGATGGCGAATACTTGATATGTATTTCCAACAAAGACAGACAGCAAATTGGCTAGGAAAATGCCCGCGACGCCGAGTTGTAGTAACGCAAACAGGGCAAGAAGTGCCACGCCAAAACCAATCACATTACGTGTATATTTAAAATCTTGTCGTTTTTTTCTCGACCTTGGCCGTTTGGTCGTTTTTCTGCGCGTCGTTGTTTTTTTTGCTGGCACGCTGTCAGGCCTCCTTCTAAATAACTTACTTCAGTTTATCGTTTTTATACCAGTGTGACTGTTCCAAGTGATTGAACCCCTGCTGACGGACAACTTCATAAATCACAATTGCAGCCGAATTCGATAAGTTCAACGCACGAATGTGTGAATCGTCTTGTGGAATGCGAATGGCTTCGTCTGGATGTTGACGCATAAATGGCTCTGGTAACCCCGTTGTTTCCTTACCAAAAAGAAACCAGTAATCATGATCCGTCTTCGAGTAATCCGGGTCGACATACGTTTGCTTGGCAAATTTGGAAACCAAGAACAACTCATCACCTGATGGAATGGCAGCCATGAAAGCTTGTAAGTTTTCATGATAAGTGATGTTCACCTTGTCCCAATAGTCCAGCCCTGCCCGTTTTAAATGGGCATCATCTGTGGAAAATCCTAAGGGCTCAATCAAATGTAATGCCGTGTCGGTGCCAGCGCAGGTTCGCGCAATATTACCAGTGTTTGCTGGCATCAGTGGTTCAAATAGCGCAATGTGGTTCGTCATCTAACCGCTCCTTGTCTGTTTTTAACGTTTCTCAAAATAATTCCGTTTGAATAAAAAAAACGTAGTCATCTCGGTAATGGCATACGGCGAGACGCTACGTTAATGAAGTCCGAATCTGAAGGCCACTAACGAATCTGTTCGATATTGACCTCCAAATGATTCCATAAGCATATTAGCACTAGTCTGACAGCGGTGCAAGTGGTCTGTACCGGTCAGCGCAGTCATTCATCCGCGCCACGTTAGCGTTTTGGTAATGTTGCAGTCAACACAGAGACGTCAACTGTGACAGATTCGACTGGCTCGCGTAGTAACTGTGAGCGGTGCGGCTCATCGCTACCCCAACTCAGCGGTGTCATGGCCATCATATCCTTAATCCATTCCCCGCCGATGGGAAAGTCGTAGCGAACCTTGGTTTGGGTCATATTGGGATAATGTTCTGCAAATAGTTCCACCACGCGATCATTCGCGTATTGATACTGTGGTGCTGTTTGATCGTATAGCGCGTGCCTTAGCTCAATCAAATAGTTCGCATTAGGCACAACTTTGATCACCTGGCCTCCAGGCCGACAGACACGTTCAAACTCGCGGTAGGCGGATGGCGAAAAAAATTCCATCACGACGTCAAAAACGTGATCATTAAACGGTAACTGTGCGAGATCTGCAACGCAAAAGAAGGCCTTTGAAACTAACTGTGTGGCCAAATTAATGCCCGCCTTCGATAAATCAAAGCCAATCAGAACATCCTCATCACACTGCCGTCTTTCATCTAGCTGCGCAAGCGGCGTCCCCTCACCCGTGCCCACATCAAGAATTCTCTGTGGGGTTTCCGGCAACTGCTTTGCCACCGCGTGAACAATCGGGGCAAACAATCCGGCGGTCAACATCTTTCGACGTGACGCAAGCATCGGCGTGTCATATTCAGTTTCCACGTTATGTTTGAGAAAGGTGGCACTGCCTTTTTTATTTAGATCTAATGTGTGCCCATTGGGACAAACCAGGGTGTGCACTTCAATTTTTGTATACGGTGCCTCACACACTGGGCAGCGAAACATTGCCAGATGTGCCGCAATGTATTGGGCACCAAGATCAATTTTTTTCATGTCTTTTATTATAGCATGGCATTTACACCGGCAATCAAAAAAATTCTGGTCACGCCAACTGCCCCAAGCCATTATGGGTGCAAAATCCAACTCGATAATTTACGCTACTGTCACTAATAAGATTACTTATGAGCCGCACCATCATCGTCCTGAGACCCTGAGACCTCGTTTATGCTTTGCTGGGTTTGAAACCACTGCGCGTGGGTGCGCCAATACTGATATAAGTGGCTGACAATAACCTTGATCACAGCATAGCCGGGTACGCCAAAGATGACACCCATGACACCAAAGATTTTACCGGCGGCCAACAAGACAATAATAATCGTCACAGGGTGAATTTTAAGGCTGGATCCCAGCACAAGCGGTGAAATCAAACGGCCTTCGATAGTCTGTTCAATGGCAAACACGATCAGGACCTGCACCAACATCCACGGTGAAATAAAGGCCCCAATAACCACAGCAGGCACCATTGCCAAGAAGGACCCCAGATATGGAATCAAATTTAAAATACCCGCGACGATCCCTAGCGTTAAGGCAAATTTCAAACCGATCACAAGGTAGCCAAGATAAAACATCAGGGCCACGAAAAACGCCACAGTCAGTTGTCCGCGAATATAGTTTGAAACCTGATCGTTGATTTCTTTCAACACGTTTAGAAAAGACGATTGTAATCGCTGTGGTAGCAACCGCGCGACATGCCCTGGAAATTGGTGACCGTCCTTTAGCATATACCACAATAAAAAAGGAAATGTGACGAGCGCAATAATGACCGTGGTCACACTGCCCACAATACTCCCCAAGCCACCAACCGTGTTACTAGCTGTGTTCTTGAGTAAACCGCTCAAGCCTTTTTGCAACTGTGAATCATACTGGTTAATTAAGTCGCGAACCCACTTCATATCCGAGTCCTGCCAAAAAGCCGCAGTCGAATTTAACACACTATTCCAATAATGCGGCCAGCTTTTCAGTAAACTGGTGAGTTGCTCTTGAATTAACGGCACGACTGAAACAATGCCAACGATCAGCAGACCAAAAATGACAATAAACAGGACAATAATTGACCAGGTTCGCCGAATATGAAAACGCCCTTTTTCCAGACGGTCAACCAACGGATTCATCAGGTAATAAAAGACACCGGCAAGCACCACGGGACCGCCAATAATACTTAGAAACTGCTGAACCGGAGAAAATAACCAATCTACCTTGTTAAGTAACCAGAAAATCAGCAATACAAGGACGCCAATCACCAGTCGTAATGCGACTTGGCGGAGACGAAGGAAGGACTGCTTTTCATTTTCTTCGGATGGCTTTTGCATTGATGTGTTCCCCCTACATTTGATTGGACGATGCTGCCAATAATTACCCCAGTATAGCATAGGCCGTCTGGCGAACGCGTCCATTTTGCCTGTTAATAGGATGACGTCTGCAACCGTTTGCAGATGAGTGTTAAGCAATCGTTTTCAATATGCTATACTTGGGCGGTATGAAGCGTGTCACATCATGACGGCAGGGCCAAAACTAGCTGCTATTATCAGTCGTCAAATGTACACGTTGTGACACATTTTGCGACACATTTATTGAGGAGGAAGAACGCATGTTAGAGAATTTCTTAGTCGGCACCTACACCAAAAAAACAAGTCAGGGTGTGTACGAAATGAGTTTGGACACAGAAGCTGAAACGCTGAGTGCACCAAAGCTCGTGGCTAAAGCAAGTAGCCCGACCTACGTGGCCTTATCCAAGGCAAACAAGTTATACACAGTTGACGCTGATAAGGCAGCGGGACTTGGCGGCACATCTGCGTTTGATCGGTCAACGACACCAGCAACGTTACTCAACCACGTCTTTTCAAAGGGCACCAGTTCAGCTTACGTGGCGGTTGATGAGGCTCGTCAACTCGTGTACGAAGGTAATTATCATATGGGCACGTTAAAGAGTTTTGCCATTCAGTCTGACGGCTCTTTAAAGTTAGCCGACGTTGTAACACACAAGGGCACAGTTGGGCCACTACCGGAACAAGCTGATGGTCCCCACGTTCACTACACTAACTTAACCCCTGACAACCGGGTCATCGTTTGTGACTTAGGCCTTGATCAGGTGACTATTTATGATGTTGACGACAACGGCCAGTTCAGCCTCGTATCAACCTATCAAACGGAACCCGGTTTTGGCCCTCGTCACGTTGTTTTCAATCCCAAGAAGTCAATTTGCTACTTGGCTGGTGAGTTAAGCAGTAAGATTTCCGTATTGAACTATGACGCCGCTACTGGCACACTCACACATGTTCAAACTTTGAAGACAATCCCTGCCGACTGGACTGCTCACAATGGTGCCGCCGCTATCCGGATCTCTAACGATGGTCAATTTGTCTATGTCAGTAACCGTGGTTTCAACAGTCTAGCTGTATTTGCAGTCGCCGAAGACGGGACACTGTCACTACATCAGCAAATCAGCACGGAAGGTGATTTTCCACGTGATTTTGATCTCGACCCTTCACAACAGTTTGTGGTCGCTGTTAACCAAAATACTGATAACGCCACACTTTACAGCCGTAACGCCACTACTGGCCAGCTCAAACTGGTCCAAAAGGACGTGGCGGTGCCGGAAGGTGTCTGTGTCGCATTTGAAAAATAAACCAGTGCTATTTATAGCACTGTCGCTTTTATTC